>JAKFVJ010000024.1 GCA_021732245.1 Candidatus Obscuribacterales bacterium
GAACCAATCGGGTAGCCGGCGAAGAATGTTCTCCGCTAACTTTTCTTTGCCATTTTCGACGAGTTCAATCTTGTGCATTACTTGCTGCTGACTAACTCAGGTCGTTTCTCGAGGGTAGCTTTCACTGCTTGTGACTTGAGATAAGTATCAAGATCGCTGTCCAATGAGCTCCAAGAAATATCTTTGGCAATTGTCGCAAATACTTTATTTATAAGCGGGTTGTTGTGCCTGCAGTAATTGGTTAGCGGCACCAGCTTGTGACCAACATCAAGCTTGGCTCTATAGCCTGTTTGACCACTCTGGAATTCTTTGGCGCCGGATTTTAGAACCCAAGCAAGTGCTGCATCCCAGAGCCGGAAATAGAGGTGGTATGTATCCGGCTGGTTGTAATCAATTCCCAGGAATTTGTTGATTACGCGATCTTCAAAACGGAAGAGCAGCATAAATGACACTAGTTGCTTGGTTTCGTTGGAACGCAGCAACACAAAATGTGATGTGTCCCAACTTGCAATTGATTTGAAGAATTCCGGAGTGAGTTTTTCGAATTTTGTCGTTGCGTGATTGTAAGTTTGGTAGAAGAGCCCAAATATTTCTTCGAGCACTTCCTGATTTGGATGTTGGATAACTTCCGTGTCGAGAGTAATTAATTGCTGACTGCGCTTTAGTTTTTTCTTGAGGTTGTGGCGTCTTGAACCCTTGAGGTTTTTGTAGTAATCCTCCATGCGATCGCTCGAGAGATTTATGAGCGTGCCGGGGAAGCTGACCATGCGGAACATGCCTAGTTGTTCGCTTATCTGATCAAGGGTTTCTGCGTCTTGCTCATTCATGTCTTTCCAGACAATCATAGGAGCTTTGAGCGAAGCTGCTTTATCTTGAACCGCAATAAAGAGCGCCTGAGCTACTTGTGATAAGTGAACACCTGGTACAAGACCGACTGTGCCTTCTTCTGCGCAAGGCGAACCTACAAACACGGTGTGTTGATAGGCAAGACTTTCTTTGAAGACGCTCAATGCTTTGAGCACGAATGAAATTCCGCGTGGTATCACAAGATCAATGGGCACCTTCATGGAAAAGATGGGTGCTATGCCTACTGCAGAATTGTCTATGGAAATAACTGCATAGGAAAATTCAAATTGGTCGCTTAATCGACTATCGTCCAGCGTTTTGTACCACCAGGAGCCTTCCAGTGGAGCAGGAAAACATTCGCGCCAGAGATTTTCGTCAATCTCATCGGCTCGGTCATACCAGTTGATAGTGATCATATTTTGCATTACCTAAGTCCTACCAATGTAGTGCCGCCAATAATAAGGACGATGCCCATCCATCTTTGTGCCGTGAGCTTCTCTTTCAAAAAGAAAAGTGACATCAAGGCTACAACTACAAGACTAAGACTGCACATCGGATGGGCGATACTGATATCAACCATGTGCAATACACAGGACCAAAGCATGACTTGCACGACGTAAATGCTTATAGCCGGCATTACCCAGGGTCTGCCGTTTTCTGCCGTAGCGCCTTTTTTGAAGCAGAATTGACAGCACGACTCGAGTGCCACAGTGCAAAGAACTAAGAGTAGACCAATTAATTGCATTAGCTACTCCTCGACTGTGATATCGACAATTCTTTTTCTACTTCATGAGTTAGATCATCGAGGTTGGTTTTGTGTTTGGTTGTACTGATAAACCATACACCTGCAAGAATGAGTGCCACTCCTGCCCAGCGTGTGAGTGTGACATCTTCGTGTAGCAGAGATGCTGACAGAAGCAGAATCGTAACGTTGCTCAGTGATGTGATTGGTTGAGCAAAACTCAAATCGACATGCTTGAGGACATTCATCCAATTTACATACTGAACGACAAACATCAAAACGGCGCCATAGAATAACGGCTGCGTCAATGTTGCAAGAATTGTTTGCATAGCTGTGGCCGAACTGGGGATATTCATCTCAGCTGCTTTCCAACTGATTTGAACTGCAGTATCCAGCACGACAGCAAGTACCAGCCCGAACCAAACTTGTAGTGGTAATTTCGGCATCTTGTCATTTTACATGGGATCAAGGACCGGTGCGTCTTAAGGGATATTCAGCTTCGAATATCAGCAGCTTGCAAGAAGCGAAACAAGAGCGGCGAGGAGCCGGTCGCAGTGTAGCGTACATAGAAAAGCCGGACGGCAAGCGAAGGTGGAGCGTAGCGAAACCGGAGCGTTAAAGAACGGACACCCAGCCGAAGGACATCATCGCTGCCGTGGTGAAGTAAAGAACGACTTCTCGCCCGCCGGCCAGGTAATACGCGGCGTAGGCGACTATGCAGAATGTCGGGCGCCAAAAATGAATGGATGCCTCTTTTACGGCGTAGTAGCCGAACATGAGACCAAACATAATGGGCAAACCTAAGAAAAAAACGTCAAAAAGCATGATTTTGGGCGGGTTAAGTGTGCAATAGGCAGCATAAAACCCTTGTAAGGACCGTGTCCATGGGGATTTGCCCATTTGATTAATGCTGCTTCAGCCTTGTAAGCTATCAGATATCTCTTCAGGACCGGACCAACTATATAAATATGATCAATTCTGAGGAAATGATTTTTGGCAAAAATGCCGTGCTCTCGTTTCTTGAGCAGGCTGAGTCCGCTCGTGATGGGGAGAAAGGTCCGCTTCAGACTTTTGCTGACGAAGGTCAGGTATTAAGTGCTTTGACCAACTTGAAGGTAGCCAGCGGTGGCGAGTCTATCAAGCTGCCGGATTTGAAAGAGCTCAAGCGACTCTCGGGAATCAAAATCAATAAGATCCTCATTCAAAATGGCATGGCTCATGATGGTCGCATTGATCGCATCAAGGATTTGGCGAAATCACAAAAGGTGCCGGTGCAATTCTGCGAGAGACGCAAACTGGATCAATTAATCGGGCCGGATAAGAGACATCAAGGCGTGTTGGCACTCATAAGCGCGGCAGAGATGTGGCCGCTTGAAGCGTTTCTCGTGAAATTGGAACTCGACAGGCAAGAAGCTGAGCTTGCAGGCAAAAATCTCGATGGTTATATGGTCGCAGTTGCCGATGGCATCGAAGACCCGCATAACTTGGGCGCAATTATTCGCACAGCAGAAGCTGCCGGAGTAAAGGCACTTTTGGTTCCCCAGAGGCGCGCTTCCGGGTTGACTTCGACTGTAGCCAAAATAAGTGCGGGGGCTATTGCCTCATTGCCTGTCGTTCGGGTTTCAAACTTGGTTTTTGCCATGGAGACTCTGAAGAAGTTTGGGTTTTGGGTTGTCGGCTTGGATGTTTATGCCGAAGAAATGTATTGCGAATCGGATCTAAAACGTCCGTTGGCGGTCGTGATCGGTTCCGAAGGTCAGGGAATGTCACGTTTGATGAAGGAGCATTGTGACTTTTTGGTAAGATTACCAATGCTTGGCAAGGTCGAATCTTTGAATGCTTCCGTTGCAGCGGGCATACTTTTCTATGAAGTCGTCCGGCAGAACATGCCAAGTGGTGCTTCCAGCAAGCGATCTAGAAGCTGAGCAAGAGCGGCGAGGAGCCGGTCGCAGTGAAGCGAACAAGGGAAGCCGGATGGCAAGCGAAGGCGAAGGCAAAGCCGCAGCCGGAGCGATAAAATTTGACACTAGGTTTCTTGTTGCCGTAAAATTGCCGTTCGCCAAAATGCGCCGGTGTAGCTCAATGGCAGAGCAACGGTTTTGTAAACCGTAGGTTGCGGGTTCGATTCCCATCACCGGCTTATGGGCGGCTGTCCGAGTGGCTAAAGGAGACGGGCTGTAAACTCGTTGGCGTAAGCCTACGCTGGTTCGAACCCAGCGCCGCCCAATTTTTTTTTCTGTGGTGGTGGATACAACTGAGACAAGGTGCGAGGCAAAGTTGAAAGACGATGCTTAGCAAGGTTGCTTACGCAACCCCTGCCCAAGTAGCACAGAGGTAGTGCACCCCCTTGGTAAGGGGGAGGTCACGAGTTCAATTCTCGTCTTGGGCTCCATATTTCTTGTCTCATTGTTAAAATTTCAGGTTCAAACAGAGCCTACATATATATCAAGGTAGTAACCTATTCAATTACGTGTTTCAAAAAACATATGACTAAGGAGAACTTTAGATGGCCCGCCAGAAGTACGAAAGAAACAAGCCCAACGTAAACGTTGGAACTATTGGTCACGTTGATCACGGTAAAACAAGTTTGACCGCCGCCATTACCTTAGTTTTGTCAAAGCTGGGTAAAGCTAAGTTCAAAAAATACGACGAAATCGATGCCGCTCCAGAAGAGAAGGCCCGTGGTATCACGATTAACACAGCTCACGTTGAGTACGAAACAGATGCTCGTCACTACAGTCACGTTGACTGCCCAGGACACGCCGACTACATCAAAAACATGATCACCGGTGCTGCTCAGATGGACGGAGCAATCCTCGTTATCTCTGCTAACGACGGTCCAATGCCCCAGACCCGCGAACACATCTTGCTCGCTCGTCAGGTAGGCGTTCCACACATTGTTGTGTTCTTGAACAAGTGCGACTTGGTTGACGATCCGGAACTCTTGGATCTAGTTGAAATGGAAGCTCGTGAACTTCTAACCAAGTACGAATTCCCTGGCGACAAGATCCCATTCATCCGTGGTAGCGCTGTGAAGGCTCTTGAAGGCGATGCCGCCAACGAAGCTAAAATCACTGAGTTGATGAAGGCTGTTGACGAATACATCCCAACACCAGAGCGTGAAATCGACAAACCGTTCTTGCTCGCTGTTGAAGACGTGTTCTCTATCACCGGTCGCGGTACAGTGGCTACTGGTCGTATCGAGCGCGGTCAAATCAAGGTCGGCGACGAAGTCGAAATCATTGGTTTGGCTGACACCATGAAGACGACCGTAACAGGCGTTGAAATGTATCAGAAGACGTTGGATTCCGGTATTGCCGGTGACAACGTTGGTATCTTGGTCCGTGGTATCGACAAGAGCCAGATCATGCGCGGTCAAGTTATCGCCAAGCCTGGTTCCATCAAGCCACACACCAAGTTCAAAGCTCGCGTGTACGTATTGAGCAAAGAAGAAGGTGGACGTCACACTCCATTCTTCCCAGGTTACAGACCACAGTTCTACATCCGTACAACTGACGTAACCGGTTCCATCAAATTGCCGGAAGGCGTTGAGATGGTTATGCCAGGCGACAACGTTGACATGGAAGTTGAACTCATCCAACCGGTAGCTGTTGAAGAGCAAATGCGCTTCGCTATCCGTGAGGGTGGTCGTACCGTCGGCTCAGGTGTTGTTGCTAGCATCATCGCCTAAGTAGCGGCGCATTGCATGCGCCAATAAATAACGGAAAGCGGGTGGCTTCGGTCACCCGCTTTTTTTTGTCCAGGTTTTGTCATTCTGAAGCTTTAGCTGAAGAATCTACCGCAGTGATTCGGCGGTCAATTTGATTAAGGCGTTCACATATGACTCGTGGCAGATTCTTCGCTTCGCTCAGAATGACAAATTATCTTTCGACCAAAATCAGATGAGCGCCCGATCACAAATTGAGGTATGTGAAGCATTGCAACAAGGATTCGCGGAAATTCGCCACAATCCTTATGCTGAAATAAATTTCTACAACTATTCCATATATATAGCGCTAGAATATTTGGCTCGCATGTCCTGTGTCTATGACTGCGTGACCGATTCATTTATAAGAGCCGGTTAATGTGGTTGCACTAGACAGCAATGCGATGACTCTTTTGTGAGTACTCTTTTTTACGGAGAGAAAGTAAATGGCGAAAGCCAAAACACAGAAAACAGATGCCGGTGCCTCACATGCTCGTGGGCCGAGAATCCGCATACGTCTTCGGTCATACGACCATAAACTACTAGATAAGTCCGCCGAGCAAATCGTGGATTGTGCACGCCGTACAGGCGCCAGCGTAACTGGACCGGTACCGCTCCCAACCCGCAAGCGTGTGTACTGTGTTTTGCGTTCACCACACGTGGACAAAAAATCAAGAGAGCATTTTGAGACACGTATCCACAAGCGTTTGATCGATATCAACGATCCGACACCAACGACAGCTGACGCCCTCATGCGTTTGGATCTGCCTGCCGGTGTAGACATCGAAGTGAAGCTCTAAGACTCCTCAAGGAACTAATTAGAAATGTCGGCTAAAAACATAATCGGCCTTTTAGGCAAGAAAATCGGAATGACCCAGATCTTCGATAGCGAAGGATTGGTAGTTCCGGTAACTGCTATTGCCCTTGGCGAAAATATCGTCACCGAAAAAATGACGAAGGAAACCCATGGCTACACTGCTGTGCAAGTTGGCGGCTTCCCTGTAAAGGACAAGCACGTAACTAAGCCGGTTAAAGGTATGTTTGCTAAAAAGCAAATCCAAGCCTTGAAGCCATTAAAGGAATTCCGCCTGGATGATACATCCGCCTACAATGTCGGCGAAGCTTTGAAGCCGGAAGAAATCTTCAAAGAAGGAATGCTCATCGATGTGCGCGGACGCTCCATCGGTAAGGGCTTCCAGGGCACCATTAAGCGTTACAACCATGGTCGTGGTCCAATGGCACACGGCTCCAAGTTCCACCGCTCGATGGGTTCCATTGGCGCCGGTACCACACCGGGACGTGTCTATAAGGGTGTTCACATGCCTGGGGACATGGGCAATGAAAATGTATGCGCACGTAAGCTGACAGTTGTACGTGTTGATGCCGAGAAAAAGCTGCTTTTGGTTAGGGGTGGTATCCCTGGCTCCGAAGGCGGCTTAGTTGTTATTTCGCCTTCCAAAACAACTTGGAATGCAACTACTAAGAAATAAAACCTAAGGGTAAATATATGACATCAGCAGTTCTATTAGATACAAAAGGTAAGCAAGTTGGCGAGG
>JAKFVJ010000173.1 GCA_021732245.1 Candidatus Obscuribacterales bacterium
ATCAGAAGCATGTTGTGGTCGATAGCTATATTTGCTCCTTCAAAAACAGGAGCCACTTCAAATTGCGCAGGAGCAACTTCGTTGTGTCTTGTTTTAACTGGAACACCTAATTTATAAAGCTCAGCTTCGGCATCCATCATAAAAGCCAGAACGCGTTCTTTAATGGAACCCCAATAGTGATCTTCCATTTCCTGACCTTTCGGCGGCTTGGCACCAAAAAGTGCGCGGCCGGCGTTAATCAAATCAGGACGCAATAAATAAAACGATTCATCAATCAGGAAATATTCTTGCTCGGCACCAACCGTACAAGCAACCCGCTTGGATTGTTTATTGCCTAAAGCGCGCAATAGGCGAACAGCTTGCTTATTGATGGCGTCAATTGAGCGCAAAAGCGGCGTCTTTTTGTCCAATGCGTGACCACTGTAGGCACAGAACACTGTGGGAATACAAAGAGTCTTGCCCATGGTGCTTTCCATCAGGAAAGCAGGACTTGTCGGATCCCAGCCTGTGTAGCCTCTGGCTTCAAATGTTGAGCGAATTCCACCTGAAGGAAAGCTCGATGCATCCGGCTCACCTTGAATCAGAGTCTTGCCTGAAAATTCTAAAATCGCACCGTCATCACCCGTCGATGCCAAAAATGAATCGTGCTTCTCGGCAGTGAATCCGGTCATTGGTTGGAACCAGTGAGTGTAATGAGAAGCTCCGCGGCCGATTGCCCAGTCTTTCATCGCGTTAGCAACAATGTCAGCAAGCGAGGGATCAAGCGGTTCGCCTTCTTCCAGCGTCTTCATCAAGGTACGAAAGGCCGCCTTAGGTAGAAGGGCTCGCATTGCCTGGCGATTAAAGACATTAACGCCAAACATTTCAGCGACATTTGCCGCCGGCTTTTCAAAAGAATTACGAATGAGGTTCCTGCTGTGCATATTCTGAATTGCTTGCTTACGAAGAGCTGCGCCTTTCATTTTCCTCCTTCATCCCTAAGGGAAGTTGACCGGCTGGTTTCCAACTGGTGTACCGCTTTTTGCCGATGATCTATTATCGCGCAGTCGCATCAAGATTCCATCAAATTCCAGCACTTAGAATCCAATTGCTTTCAAAATGACACGTTTTTTGCGTTGACCATCGAATTCTGCATAGAAAATTTGCTCCCACGGACCCAGATCGAGCTTACCTTCGGTAACAGGGATGACAACCTGGTGTCCGATAAGCAGACGCTTCAAGTGAGCATCGCCGTTGTCTTCGCCTGTTTGGTGGTGGTGATAGTCAGGATTGACAGGCGCCAGCTCTTCAACCCAGGCATCAATGTCCTTAATGAGTCCGGACTCCCAATCATTAACATAGATGCCGGCCGTTATGTGCATGGCAGAAACCAAAATCATTCCTTCCTTAATTTGGCTCTCGTTTAAGAAATCGGCTACTTCATCTGTAATTCGAACGTAGTCCCTTCGCTTTTTTGTATTAAACGATAGGTATTTAGTATTAGATTTCAAGCTTTATCCCCCAAAATAGTTATCGCCCTTATTTTCTAAATTCGGCTCGAAGTCTATAATAGATTTAATGGATGCCAAGGGATCGTTAGTTTGAAACATTAAATGGGCAATCCCCATTTGGGATGAATCAACTAGTAATACTTTTGGGTTATAGGCGGAACAAGGGGGCAGTATTGATACTGGGAATTTATGCGAGGAGCAAAGACACCTAGATCAAATAAAGGACTTACACTGGTTGAGTTACTAGTGGTAGTTATAATCGTCGGCGTTTTAGCCGCTACAGCACTACCAAACTTCTTTGGTGCATCAACCAAGGCAAAAGAGTCAGGCGTCAAGATAAACGCCCACACCGCACACGTCGCTGTTGAGTCTTATGCCACAGACCATTCCGGAGTCTATCCGACAAGCGTAGGTGATTACACCTACTACTTCCCAGGTGGTGACGGCGCAGCCGGCAGCATCCAAGGCGATCAGTTGAAAAATCCATTTGATAATACGTCAGCTTACCCAACAGACGGTTCGGCCGCATCTGCTCAAGGTGAAATTGGCTACCAATCAGGCGTACCCAGAGACGGCGCTTACACGGTAACCGGATTTGGTCAAAGCGCTATTGTCATAACGCTTCAACCATAAGATTTTCACTTAACTGACTACAGGCTTTCGGTCATCGGTTTCATTTTCGATGCCTGGATGCAACTTGTGCAATTTCATTTTTGCTTCTTGCTCATTAGGATTGAGCTTAAGCGCTTTCTGATATGCGGCAAATGCCTTGTCGTTTTTACCTTGCGCTTCCTGCAAGCGGCCCAGGTGCATCCACAACTGCGGGTATGTCGGGCACATTTCAACGGCTTTGGCGAATTCTTCTTCTGCCTTGACGAGGTCGCCGGCAGATTCGGCCAGCCAACCTAAATCCACATGCAATGCTGCTGCTTCCGGCTGCAATTGAACAGCTTTATTCATCTGCTGGATGGCACGCTTCGGCTGACCATTTTCCGATAGAAGAAAAGCAAAATCGGCGTGCGAGAAACCATCTTTTGGATCACTAGCAAAAGCAGTTGTATATTCTTTTTCTGCTTCTGCAAAATCACCAAGATTGGCATAAGCAAAAGCCAGCGATCGACTGTATTTGGCGTCATCAGGTGAATAAACCAACGCCCACTTAAATTCAGCTACAGCATCTTTCCATTTGCGCGCAGTAGCATTTGTCAGACCAAGCTCGTAATGCATTTTGGCGGCCTTTTTGTCTAAGTCCCGGCATTCTTGAGCGGTGTAGGGAATGGGCTCACCCAGTCCAAGCACAACGGTAAACTCTGCAAACGACCGCAGCGGATTTGTCGTCATCAAACAAACTAGACACAGATTTCTATGCGCGGCTTTGAAATCCGGATAAAACCGAATTGCCTCTTCCAACTCAATTTGAGCTTGTTTGAATTTCCAGTGTCGAATGTAATAGCTAGCCAAATAGTAGTGCTCGGCAGCAACAAGCTTCTTTTGCTCCGTCTCTTCTGCCGAAGGTAGCTGTGCTACGGCCCGGCTCATAAAGGCCAATACAATAAGAACACATACTGCCAGACTGGCAATTGAACTGCGGCTTTTTAACATGCAGAATTTCCCTCAGACCCCATTATGCCACCGGCATTTTGCAATTACCGCAGGGTAATTACTGTATCTTCCCTTTAGATTAAACCGCCAGGATGGCAATGCCATTCGCTTCGGCAAATTCAATCATTTCCTTTTGGTCAACAATCATTGTGTGACCGGCTTCAACAGCCAAGATGCCACCATTTCCTTTGCTGGCCATAGCTTCCAATGTGCTCATGCCGACAGTAGGCGTATCAAATCGCTCGTCACGATTTTCCTTCGCCACTTTCACTACGACAATTGGACCTCTGGCTAGATGAGCACCACGACGAATTGCTTCATCCGTGCCTTCGACAGCTTCAATAGCCATGATCATTTGATCTTTAACTACTACAGTTTGACCAATATCAAGGCGTGAAATTTCTTTGGCTAACTTAAAGCCAAAATCAATATCGACATACTCCGTTGCTGTCGGTTGACGCTTAGTAATTGGACCATACTCAGGAAACAAATGACGCAAAAAGTCAGACTGCGACAAGACACGCATATCGTGTCGGTCGAGAAAATCACCCATGGCTTTCTGAATGGTGTCATCATTGAAGTTTTGCAACTTCGACAATTCGCGCACGGCCATCCAGTCAACTTTGTGCAAATTCTGCAAAATATTCAGCTTGGGAATTTTGCCGATGAAAACAACGTCTCTGACTCCGGCATTTTTCATCAAGTTGTAATTGCGTCCCAATTGTCCGGGTGCCACCACATGCACTTTCTCGCAATGGCATTCAACTCGTGCTTGTGCTTCTTCTGAAAGCGCAAGAGCAAAAATCTTATAGCCTTTCTCTTTGGCAGAGCGAGCCAGCATCTCCGGCAATTTGCCCTCACCGGCAACAAGACCTATAAGTTTGGTGGAATTTTCAGTAACTGTTGCTTGCGGACTCAAGACGTCTTACTCCTTACATGCGCTACAGCAATGATGCCTCTAAAGCTTGCCAAGTTTATCATTTTCGGTCTTTCACTTCCGCCGCAATCATCTAAGCCAAGACTAGAGTCGGCTTGACATCAGGGATTCAATAGAATTAAACTGGGCTCATAAACACGATTCAGGTTATATATAAGTAGCCGGTCTGTGGGAATTCGTTACGTTTCTTGGGGAAATCATGTCTAAAGTCTTCGCCATAATTGCTGCTCTTAGCATCGCCGCCCCCGTGCTGGCGCAAGACGGGCGGGGAACCGATCCCAACTTCAAACACTTTTACATGGCTCGCCAGCAAGTACAGGTAATTGACGAGAGCCCAATTATCACGAATCAGACAGGAGGAGGAGCTGGTGGAGCCAACGCTCCAGCCCAGGCTCAGCCGTTGCCTAGAGCCAGCTTCCAGACTTATTTTCAGGGCTCACCCCAAGCACCCAGTAACCTGCCGAAAGTCTATAATGGCGTACCGCCAAAACTGCCACCGGCGCCTAATGCCATGAGCGCCCAGGCAGGCAAACTGAAGCCGAAAAAGGCTCAAGCCAAATCGACCTATCCAGGACTAAAAGCTTATAAGCCGTATAGCGGCTACGGCGGCTCAACACCCTCCACTGGCGACTCTTCGGGCGCCTCGAGCACATCCAGCAACGTCCACGGCAGCGTCTTGCACTGGCGTCGGAAGTATTAAGCGCTGCTACGGACCAAATATCCTTTTGTGGTAGTATTAAAAACCTTCTGCCCGTAGCCCAGCTGGATAGAGCGCATGGCTACGAACCATGAGGTCGCAGGTTCGAATCCTGCCGGGCAGGAATCTTTTGAGTAGAACGTTTTGAAGACACGGGTTACACTTTTTGCCTCTTAAGGAAGCAAAAGTGAATGCCCGGCACAAGCGTAAAGCATCTTTTTGATGGTGGAATGGGCAACACCTGGACCCGAAAATGTGCAACAATTGAGCGGTATAGTTTTAGATCTGGTTCTCAGCTTTGATTAAGGTTGACATGAGCACTTGATCGAAGGTGGGAGATATGAATAATAAGCTTTTTGTCGGAAATCTGTCCTTCTCGGTTAAGGACAGCGATTTGCAAGATCTCTTTGCCCAATTCGGCGAAGTAACTTCTGCAAAAGTCATTACGGATAGAGACACTGGACGCCCAAGAGGATTTGCATTTGTGGAAATGGGTTCTCAGGCAGCAGCGGAATCGGCTATCAAAGGGTTAAACGGCAAGGACGTAGATGGCAGGCAAATTGCTGTCAGCGTGTCACAACCAAAGCCTCCACGCTCCAACAATCGTTATTAATGGCGGTTTGTTAGTGGCGCAGCAGGTTAATGCATGAGTATTTCATGGGGTCGGACACAACGTTTCAAATTCACATCAGGCGGTGCGCTTTTGGTATGGCGAGCCCCGGAAATGCCGGCAGTTTATTCCATCACCTACAAACAGGATGCGCGCAATAAGCCCAAGTCTCATACCGTCTTTTACTTTGGCGAGAGCGCCGATCTTTCCAAAGAAGAACACTCAATTGGGCAGATTTTGGCAAACTGGAAAAGCAGTGGTGGCATTATTGACGACCTGTTTGTCTTTATTTATCCCATGCCGGGCTCATCACAATATGACCGATCTTTGGTTCAGCGATCGCTGGTCAACGACTATCTGCCCAGGGCAAATGGATATTAGCCGAAGCGTAGATATAGAAGTCCTAGTCAAATCAGTATTGGCGTAGCTTCTAGTTATGACGATAAACCATACACGAGCAGGAGCGATAATCGCTGCTTAGGTGGTTGCTATTCAGTACCTTTTTTAAATAGACGTATCCCGGCTTGTACTTTTCCAAACTGAAGTTGTTGTTTAGAAGCGCTGGTTCATTACGATGCATACAAGCAACGGCAGAGAAAGGTATCTCATGCCCAGTGCCACCTTCAGTAATGTCTATCAACTCTATGCTTTTTACACCAATCAACTGACTTCTGAGAGCACCCGGTTCACCCAACCTGGCAAATCCGCCATGTGCCATTGCTGAGGCTTGAAGCGGTTGATCTTTGCTGGAGATATAAATGCGTACATTGCCGGCATTTTCTGAAAATTCTTTAGCGTGCTTGATGAAAGACAAAGCATCTACATCAGCATTGGACATTATTACTTCACGATAAGGCTTTAGCTTTTCATTACGCAAACGAATTGATCTTCTAATCAGCGCCTCGTCGACAAATTGGGCGCCCATGCTATGCCCAAGCAGCGTAACTGTTGCCGGATCAGCCACGGCATCCACACTATTTAGGAAGCGACAAAAATCATCCATGGTCTGCTTGACACGAGTTTCGTTTTGCAGGTAACGCCTGAAACCAATTGGAGATACCCAATCGTATAACAATACGGGCGTTCCCATATGAGCTGCCACTTTAGCTGCTCGCTTCATTGAAGTTTCAAAATTTGCGCAACAACCATGAACAAAAACAACACTGTCATGCGTGCCTGCGTTTTCCCCATATTCCTTAAATGCCTTCACAATGCCGCCGGCATCAAAACATTTGTCCGGGAAAGAAGCATGACTGACTTCAGGGACCTGTCCAGCATAGGCGCTACGCACCAACTTCCAGCCGAGGCGTTCAATTTTTTCAGGAGTCAAATAGGCAATAGGCGGCGCAGGCACAACAATGCTTTTTACACCGAATGAAGGACCACCCTCGTTTGGTTCATCAAAATAGGATATACAACCATCGGCACCACCGTAAGTTCTATTAGTGGCATAATATACCGGCACAATAAGCCAGTTGTTAATTCCTGCACTCTCGT
>JAKFVJ010000305.1 GCA_021732245.1 Candidatus Obscuribacterales bacterium
GTTCAATGCTGTGCCGCCACGAAAAGCTAGGTTTTTGGATATCAATTCGTCCGAGTAAAGTTCAATTAGGGCTCTAGAAATCACTAAGTCTTGTTCAACTTGATCATCTCCTGACCACGGAGCATGATGTTCTCGCCACATCGTTATTGTTGTACGCGGTATCATTGTTCGTCTGCCTCTACTTCTTCGTTAATATATATGGACCATCGTCTGTTCAAGGCTGCTTTGTCAAAGTCCAAATCTGATCTCAGTGCAATCGTCCGTGGCGATTTCGCAACTAGCCATTCGTGCAATGGTTCCACAAGTTTTGATTTCTCGACTAGTTCCATAAAGTAACCAAGTCTTTGTACTACTGCTAACTCGACACCGGTGTCTGCGGCGGCAATGAGTTTTTGAGCATTCATTGAAGATGCCAGATCGGATAGAACAGTTACAACATTGCTGTAATAGCCAACGTCTTCGTAATACCGAACTAAATCCAGAGCCGTGGCTTCCGGGCTAGATACTTTCATATATCCGATGGGGGTTTTTTGTTCTGTAATTGGCGTATCTTTCAGATTCCACTTTTTGAAGAAGTGGATTCGGTAACGTGAAATCTCAATTGCCCGATGCGCCTTGTCGCAAACTACCTGAAACTCTTGTGGGCGCTGGTGTGCTGCTCCATAGATTTCTGCTGCGCTCAGGAGCCCGACGTAATATTGTGATTGCCAATCTTTAATCAGTGCGTCAATAAACCATTCAGGAGGTGGTGCCCCGGTTTGCCTATATTCCTCAGGTACAATCACATAGAATCCACGCCGTGGGCATTTGATTCGTCCATTTTTCTGAAGCCTATGCAGGGCTAGCCTTATGGCGGCGTCGGACTTTTGAAATTTCTTCGCCAGTTCAGAGCGGGTAAACGTATATCGCCCGCTTGAGGGCAACTGGTCGATGTATTTGGCTATGGTCTCTTTGGGCATTTCCCCGTTCCGTGCGCAGAAAGTATCAAATAATGATCTTTAATGAAAACGGTTCCGTGTGCATAATATATCATAAAGTGATACGTTTTGCAAACGGAACCGTGATTATGTTCACAAACTCCCGGTCTATCTAGTAAACGGGCAGATGCGGCAGTCCGTAAACTAACGTAACCCTATAAACGGCGACCTATCCGTCTTGTCCATAGGCGGGTATATCCAGACTGCTACCGATTGACTGAGGAATATTGATTTATGCGTATCAAGCAATTTGCGCTCAGGAAATTCTTGCTCAATGGCTCACCGATGTTTGCCGCTGTCTCGATGCTCATCTGTAATTCAGTCGCAGTCGAAAGCAAACCATCTGATATCGCCGCATCACAGATAATACCTTCAGATGCGAAATCGGTAGACGACAAGAAATATTTTGCTGCTGAGGATGCCTATCAACGTGCTCTGAGTGCTGGATCGAAGATTACACCAGGCACCCAAGATGTCAGGGACGTTCTAATCGATATCGCTTGCAGGTATGAGTCCTCGGGCAATACACAGAAGGCGCGACAAGTGCTTAAGCAAACGCTGGCGTCTACAAAGGAGCATTGGCCAAATGATGGCGTTGCAATCGGACGTATAGCTTCAATTCTTGCCCTAATTGACAGTCTTCACGGAAATTCAACATCTGCTGCCACCTACCGCAAGCAAGCGAGTCAAGCCTATGCCGGTAGTGTTGGACTTCCCGATACTGAACTGACGATGGTGCTCTCTCGTCTCATGTTCTGGGGATTCTTTGGACCAATTACTTTTGAAGAGTGGGCAGGCGGCTCTGATCGTCTAAAACAGTTGGTCGCTAAACGTTTTGCACA
Organism: Candidatus Obscuribacterales bacterium; assembly: GCA_021732245.1. Classification (GTDB taxonomy): domain Bacteria; phylum Cyanobacteriota; class Vampirovibrionia; order Obscuribacterales; family Obscuribacteraceae; genus SBAT01. The sequence goes on from JAKFVJ010000305.1 coordinate 1,820, forward strand.
ATTGAACAAATCTACAGCAGTTGATCAGTCTGAGGTGTACGAACTTGTTCCTATTGCTCTTGCAATAAATTCTGCCAAAACCCAACCGATGAATCAGGATCTGACTGAGTCTGCGGTCGCAGTCGTAAAAAAGATCGAGGCGGAAAACAAATCTGATATTGCCAACGAATTTCTTGTAGGGCTACTCTTGGCACAAAAGGGGGATGTGGCAAACGCAGAGGCGAAGCTTGCTAGAGATAGCTCTGTCATTGAAACAAAATCGGCTGCGAAGGAACATATTGATTGGAGTGCTATTCGTGATTTGCCTGAAGGTTGGCCAAAGGCTGCAACCAAAACGCAAATCGATAACTTTCTGCAAAAGGCACCAGATATATTTGGACCCAAGGATGTTTGTTTGGTCCCAGTATTCATGTCTATCGGCAGCATAGATCCAGATAAGGGTGAGATAGAACGCCAGGCATACACGCGTGCTCTTGGGATTGTAGGCAATTGGATTGATGCCAATCAGGATTCGATAGAAACAGCAAGAGGACTCTTGCTTCTTGCTTGGCTGCAGGATCATGCGCAACAATATGATAAGGCCGCAGTTTCTATTAAGCGTGCTCTTCCGATCTACGAAAAGAACTATGGTCCTGAATCATTGCAGGTCGCTTATGTTTTGAATTCGTATGCGAATAGCAATGCGAACTTGAAAAAATATACAGAGGCGGACGAAGCAGTTAAGCGAGCTGTTGCCATTGTCACCAAGGTAACAAGTCAAAGCAGTCCTTTGCTTGCCTCTGCAGTTACTGAAATACCAATACTGGTAGATCTGGCTCAGTATTATGAAAAGACAGGACAGAAGGACAAGGCAAAGAACGCATTGGACCAAATGAAGAAAATTGCACAGCAGAAGCCTGTATCGACCGTTGCATCCGCCGTGTCATATGTCCCATACGTAGGAACTTTTGATAAGAAACAAAACGCTCCTGAGCCAAGCCTTGGTGAGCTGGAAATTTTGACACAGGATCTCGACAAAAAGCTCATTTCAAATCCAACCGATTCGACGATTCGATCTAGCTGGGTTGACACCCAAACGAAACTTGCATCTGCCTATATCAAGACGAAGCAATTTGGAAAGGCAGAGCAGTTGTTTCAGCGAATATTTCAAATGTTGAATGATTGGCACGAGTCTGACTCGTACTTGAGTGTTCGTCCGCTTGAAGCTTATAGCCAACTGCTTAAGTTGACCGGACGAAGTGCCGAAGCGGAAAGCGCGTACTCAAAAATGATTGACATTATTGAAAAGCCGAAGCCCTAGAGATTGCTCATTTAGTAAGCTGAGTCATTCTTGGTAACAACGCATAAAGAACACAGGTAAAGACAAATGTATCTGCTAAATCTCCGGCAGCATCGGCTGAAGACGATTCACCGCAGATGCAAGGCAAAGGGCTTTTAAGCAGCCATTGGAAATAGAACTCTAGTTGCGCGAACCTTCTCTGGCTTTGCCAAGATTTGAATCTATGTCTACGTGGGTTTTTCGGGTGCCACTGCACGTGTACGAGACTTAGTGTGAATCTAAAACTCCAACGTGGTCACCTGGGAAGCTAAGCGTCCGCACCTCTCTTGGAAAGCCCATGCCAAGCGACAAGCATGTGATCATTTTGTTCAAATTTCGACCGTTGATTACAAGCTGCATTAGCATTCAAGAAGAGGACGAAAATGGAGTGTAACCGATGCAAAACCCCAGCCCTGATCGTGCAGTAGCACAACGCGTTTACCAAGACATTCAACCAAACATCATTGGCAACGATAAGATCCGAAGACCACAAATTGAAGGCTTTGAGGCTCTTGTCAATTATGATGGCGATCAGCGCGAGATTGGCTTGATTCTGCCAGTTGGCTGCGGAAAAAGTGGATTGATTACTCTCACACCGTTTGCCTTTCAGTCGAAAAGGGCGTTGGTAGTTGCTCCGGGCGTAAAGATAGCAAAGCAGCTAGTGAATGACTTCACACCGGGTAACAGTCAGACTTGCTTTTACATGATGTGCGATGTATTGCCTGGCGAGCCTTATCCTGAGCCAGCTCCGATTAGAGGGCGTACTAGCAACCGCGCAGACTTGGAAGAAGCTGATGTAGCAATTACAAATATCCATCAGTTACAGGGAGAGGAAAACCGTTGGCTGGAGCAATTGCCGGATGATTTCTTCGATTTGATCATCTTCGATGAAGGGCACCACAACACCGCAAACAGTTGGCAAATTCTACGTGAGAAGTTTCCTCAAGCGCGAATTGTCAATTTCAGCGCAACACCTGAAAGAGCTGATGGTGGGCGCATGGCCGGCGATATTATCTATAACTTTCCCGTCCAGGAAGCCATTAGAGAAGGCTTCTGTAAACGCCTGAAAGCGGTTGTACTCAATCCACGAACATTGAAATATATACGGCGAGAGGACAATCAGGAAGTCGAAGTTAGTTTGGACGAAGTGGTAAGGCTGGGTGAGCAGGACGCTGGTTTCCGGCGCAGCATTGTCACAGCTACAGAGACTCTTCAAACTATTGTTGACGCTTCGATTAATGAAATGCGCAGGATTAGACAGGAAAGTAGCGATGATCGTCATAAGATCATCGCTTGCTGTCTTAACTACGAACATTGCATTCAGGTTAAGGAGGCATACGCAGCTAAAGGTCTTAGAGTTGAATATATTCACAGCCGGGAGTCTGAGCGAGATGATGCTACCCTCGAACGTCTGAAGAATCACGACCTTGATGTGATTGTGCAAGTGCGTAAACTCGGAGAAGGCTTTAATCACCGGCATTTGTCGGTGGCAGCTATATTCAGCGTATTCACCGCCTTATCGCCATTTGTGCAGTTTGTTGGCCGCATCATGCGAGTTGTTGACGAGCGAAACCCTGCGAGTCTCAATAATCAAGGCGTTGTAATTTTCCATGCCGGAACAAACATTCATAGCAGATTGTCCTACTTTCAGCGGTTTAGCGTTCGGGACCAGGACTTTTATGCTAAATTGTTGCCAATCGAAGGCATTGATCTTGGCGACGAGCCGTGCAGAGACTTAGATCCCGGAACGGGCGACACAACACCAGAGATGGTGCAAGTTACTCAGCAGACCGGACTGAGTGCGGAAACCATTCCGCTTCTAGAAAATGATGAGGAAGCCGCAGCAGCCATCGAACTTTTGCGGAGTAAAGGATTGACGGCAGAACAGTACGCAGAAGCCATCCTCAGACCTGTCGTATCTACAAAGCTACATAAAAGACAGGCGGCCCGCGAATGGCTTGACGATCGGGTGAAAAACTCGATAGGCAAGATTCTACATGACCGTGGGTTAAACCCAGTCGGCAAGGATTTAGACAAAAAGAGGATCGGTCGTACAAACTGGCAACTAATCAAGGCAGCCGTTGATACCAAGATTTTTACCTTAATTGGCCGTGAGCGCGGACAGCGCCATGAATATTCAATGCAAGAACTGGAACAAATCAAGCAAGCGCTACCTGGCATCTTGGATGAAGCTGTTAACGAGGTAGTCAATGCCGCCTCTTAAGTCAACAACACTGCGCCTGGAGATTGACACCGCTGGCAGGAAACATCAATGTCATCACAATAAGTGTCATGAAGTATTCAAAGGACAAACTCGGTTGAAGGTCACGGAGGATCGTTCTGATGAACACTTCTGTAGAGACTGTGCAATCAAGATGTTGAAGGCAGACATTGAGAAACTACAGGAACTGTTAGCGAAATTGGAGGATCGGTCATGACGTCGACGAAAATAGAGTTACAGCCACAGGAGACGGAAGAGTTATCTAGCATAGTACGTAAATTTCTCGGCGACGGTTGGGATTTTGAGCTTTCCGAAGGAAAGCCAAAAATTTATGCATATCCTGACTTTGACCGCAAGAGAATCGTTTTGTGTGACCGATTCTTAAACAAGCAAGGCTACGAAGCTTCCCGCAAACTGATATTGCATATGGTGGCAGTACAGCTTGCTGTTCGCAAGACCGGCTCTGCGACAAAGCCTGCAATAACGACAGCGTTTGATTTCATGGGTGTGCCGAAAACGGATCGTATGAAAGTTTCACTGGGAAGAGGACGGTAAATAATGTCGGCTAGCAATGAATGGACTGAATGGCACCTAACTCCACGTGGTTGGGAAGAAGGCACATGCAAAACAGACTTTGCTCTGACAACAGTAACACCGCCTGAGGACCGTTTACTTACCATGAAATATCAAGAGTACTTATCGTCTCGGTATAGCAAAACGGACACCCGCTTAATAGAAATTTGGCGGGGGCAGGACGGCCGTCAAATTGAGCTTCTGCTAGCCCAATTTGGACCCTGTCCGAACCGCATTTAAAAACTTGTCAGATAGGAAGCACTAAGTTCGGTCAATGTAAGAGTTGCCAAAGTTTCCAGCTTACTTTTTCTGCTGGGCAAACACAATTAGTTTCCATTGAATCGGAACAGCTGTGTCTTTGTGCTGATGGTGGTTTTGTGGTGGAAACGGATTGTTTTTGTTCGATGCGATTTCATCGCCACACCCTTCACACGTATAAATTCCAGAATTTATGCAAGTTTCACCAGGTTTGAAGAGACTATCGAATGCCTTTTCATCGACCTTTTTGAGATATTTCTCGTATTTGTATGTTGCCACTCTAAACTTCCTTTATCGCGCTTGAAATACGGTTAGTTGCACACGTTCTACCATGCACAATTATAATCCACGAATGAAGGTTCGACATTCGGTCTCCTCGTGGAAGATTACCTTTAGAGTGTCATTGATCGGGATGTTCTTATCCAGTTCCTTCAGCTAAGGATGGCTATAAAACAAACTGACTTGTCGTAGGTGCAGTCGTTACTGAGAATGGCGTTGGTGTAAAGTCTTCGGTGCTGTTTTTTGTTCTTTTCTTGAGCCAGGACTCGAAGTCCTTACGGGCAATGATTTTCTTTTGTCCGACAGAAGAGTGCTTAAGTTCTCTGTTCCGCATTGCTCTGTATAGAGTATTTA
>JAKFVJ010000306.1 GCA_021732245.1 Candidatus Obscuribacterales bacterium
TTGGTCGCTGGTTGATGACCTTCTATTCGCTGCCGTTTGAGTTTGCTTCAGTACTTCTGTTGGCTGCTCTTATTGGTGCTGTGATGCTAGCCAAAGCTGAACCGAAAGCAATTAAGGCTGCCACTAGCGCAGATGAAGGCAACGGAACGCACACCACTTACGTTGAGAGGACTGATGATGTCGTCAAAGTCTAATAGCCTGGCAATTTCTTATGCCTTAATCGCTGCCGTAATGGCACTCGCGTATTTCACCGGTGGTGTAGGACCAGTGCTTACCGCCATTGGTCAAGACGCTGACTTCAGTTATCTATTTGTTTGTTTAGCGCTAATTGTTCTTGGTTTTGTTTGCAGCGCTCTTGGTGCCAATCGCCAAGCAATCGTAGCAACAGCTACAACAGCAGGCTTCGTTGTTTTGACGACCAACCAAGAGCCCCTGACACGCTATTTGATTTTAGCTGCCATTCTTTTCTGTATCGGTGTCTACGGCATGGTTGTCTCACGCAACGCTATCCGCGTGCTTATGTCTATTGAATTGATGCTCAATGCCGTCAATATCAACTTGGTCGCATTCGCCCGCTACATCGACCCGGCAAACGTCAAAGGTCAGCTTTTCGCTATCTTTATCTTGACCGTAGCTGCTGCCGAAGCCGCAGTAGGCTTAGCCATCGTACTGGCTATCTACCGCAACATGGCGACAGTCAACATGGAAAAATTCTCCGAGTTGAAGTGGTAGTTTTTGCCAATTATTAATGCCCGAAATGAGTCACCTGATTAGCTGGCTGGAATACTGAGTTGGAAATTTCGCTATCGCTACTGATGTATCCGATGGCCATAAGATCGTCCCAAAGTGTGTCGAGGTCAGCCTTTCCAGGGTTCGCTTGTCTTCAAATTGTGCAGCTGTAGAGCTAGACAAAGTAGTCGGAAGGTTATTTAATATCAGTGCTTCCGAGCAGACTTCATAGTAATGAATTTTTTAGAGTTAATCGGGGTATCTCCGCCACAGCAAATGCTGGAATCGTCACGCTAACAGCTCCAGGGGCAGCTGGCACTGTCAATGTAACTGCTAATACAAATGGGACTGTGACCGAGACTGTAACCTTTTCAGGAAATCTCGGCGATACATTTAGTATCACTGCCTATGACACCAACCTACCACAAGGACAAGCAACAATTGAATATACTGCTGCTTCAACTGACACGGCTACCATAATTGCCGCAGCCTTGGCCGGTAAAATAAACAGCACCATGTCTGGAGCTGGAATAACGGCGACATCCAGTGCTGGCGTTGTGAGCATGAAATCGACGTCTGTTAATGGAACCGTCTACCAACAGAGGGTAACTGGCACATCCACGATAACTCGCGGCGGTGGCTCGACCACAACAGTGTTGGCTGGTGGTCCACTGGGAGCCGGCAACTTGGCCGCCACGGCGAATTCGGCTATAAACAATTCCACAACTACATATTTATATGATTCGCTTGGTCGTACCACCAATCGCTCTATTAATGGATCTGCAAATTCAACCAATTGGGCTTACGATGAAATCAGCCGAGTGACAAGCGAAGTAAATCCACTTGGTACTTTCAACTATTCATATATGAACAACACGCCTGGCTCTTCCAAGGGTGACCCGCGTCTTGCTCTTATCACTTATCCAAATTCCCAAACGACAAGTCTCAACTATTTGCCGAATATTCTTGACCAGCGTATGCAGCAAATAGTCAATTTAAATCCAAGCGCAACATTGTTGTCCCAGTTTAACTATGCGTATGACCCAGCCGGACAAATAAGGCAATGGCAGCAGAAGCAAAATGGTATAAGCACGCACAATGACTACACATACGACTCAGCAGGGCAACTGACATCAGCCAATGCAGACTCCGGCAGTAGTTTTAATGCCTACATAAGTGGGTCAGTGCACGCAGGGGATGTTGTATCTGTTACCGCATATGACGCATCGCTGACAGGAACAATGCCGGTGGGACAAGAAACAGCCAGCTATACAGTAAGCGGCGGAGACACGGCATCATCAATTGCAGGTAGTCTGGCGAGCAATATAAACAGCGCAATGAGTAATATAAGCGTAACGGCTGCAGCCACTGGCTCTGTAATAACAATAAGTACATCACCAAATTACACAACAAGCTTTACTTGCGCGGTAACAGGAGCTGGAGCAACAGATACAATTTCTTTAAGTCAAAGCCAAGCAATACAGCCGTTAAGCAAGCAGCTTTACTACAACTACGACTGCGCCGGCAATATTGTCGGAATGCAAGGAGACAGCACAGGAAGCTTCCCCGGCGGACTTACAACAAAAGCCGCAAAAGCAAGCTATGACTGTGTCAATCAACTAACATCGGTTAAATCCGGAGGACCAATTGCCTTTCAGGCAACAACAACAAATCCAGTTAAATCGGCAGTTGTGAATGTAAGTCAGACCGCAATAATTGGTGGAAGCATACAAGCAAATGACGTGTTGTACATAGGCGTGCATGACCCACAACTTACGAAAGCTGAAATTATTAGCTACACGGTAAACAACGGCGACAGCCTCAACTCAATAGCAACAGCTATTGCGGCAGCCATCAATGCGGATACGACATTAACAAGCCTTGGAGTAACAGCCACGTCATCGACCAGTACGGTAACGATATCGTCAACGTCGAAGACAAGGACAAGCTACACGCAATCAACAAGCGCCAATGCTAAGGAGACAATTACCCTTAACGGTAGCCTTGGAGCGCAAGCGAAGATAAGTCCATCAAATGCATTTTCCGGTAGCCCAAGCCTTGCAACAGGAGCAAATACAGCTTCGGTAACAGCAGTAAGCGGTGGAGGGACACCGACAACAAATACTTATCCAGTAGCCATAGCCAGTGGCACAACCCAAACATTCAGCTCTGATGCCAATGGGAATCTTACAAATTCTTCGACCGGCAATTATCCGCAGTATTCATATGATGCGGAAAACAGACTAATTCAAATGAACTATGGTGGAACAAACAGCACCAATATTTCATATGATGCAGCCGGACATTATTCGCAAATTACAGAGACGTACAACGGAGCGGTACTGAGTACCAACAACCTAATTTGGTGCGGCGATCAATTATGTGAAGCTCGTCTTGCAGATAGCACCCTGTGGCGCCAATACTTTGCACTTGGGCAGAGAAACATAACGGCAGGAAGCCCGACGAGCTATTTCTACACGCTAGATCATTTAGGCTCAATTCGTGAACAAACGGCATCCAGTGGAGCAATCGTCGGACAATACGCCTATGACCCATGGGGAGTAGGAACAAAGATTACCGGTGCCGGACCTGATGCAGATTTCGGCTATGCAGGGATGTATTTAAATTCACGAAGTGGGCTTTACCTTACGAAGTACAGAGCATATAGTCCATCCAAGGCTCGATGGCTAGGCAGGGATCCTCTGGGTGAGAGCGCTGGCATCAATCTCTACCAGTACGTAGACAACAATGCGCTCAGTAATGTTGATCCTCTTGGACTTGCTCCACCGCAGTATGAACTAGTAACATCACCAGAATTTGGAGGGGGGTGGACGCTTGGTCCTTCTGTTGGATCCAATGCTATTCCGAGGGCGATGACAGTACCTATTGGTCGTATGAAGCCGTATCCCAATGTGATAGAAACGACTAACGGACCAATCAGAATTCCGAAAAGTTTTGTTTCTGAGCCGAATACATCCGGCAAGGGACTCATATATAGACAGCCTGGTAGTGAAGGTAAAGCGAATACGATTAGAGTTATGCCAACGAACACAGGTCAAGGAAAGTGTCCTAAATACCCATATCCGAAAGGTTATGCAAGGCAATATAATGAAGAAGGGCAACCTGTCGATATTCGAACCGGAAAGCCTTCGACGGAAAGAGAAACCCATCACCCATTATCTACGGGGTATTTTTCGCATTGAGTCTGTATGATTTGACCGATCCGTCGGATTTGCAATTCATCTTGAATAAGGAATTACTCCAGATCTGTGTGGGTAAGTATCAGATCATTTTGAAGTGCGAAGAAAAGGTGGTCATTGATATCGAATGTGAGTCAGTAGTATCCATTTTTGGTAATGACATTAAACAAGTATGGAGACCCGATGCCAAATTTGAGTCAAATAGCTTGTTTCTATTTCTGGGTAAAAGAATTATTGAATATGAAGTGTTGAAAGACAATGGATTGCGCTTGTGTTTTGAAAATGTTGGCAGTCTGACTTTGGTAACTCATGATCAGTTCGAATCATATTCTGTAGCGAATGACAGTCACAACATTATTGTGTAATAAATACCGATTCGTCTGTCCTAATTATTACGTTATAGAGAGCAGCGGCGATCAGGGCTAATTGCTTGCTTATTACGTTCTGCTATTCAAATTCACAGCTTGATGCAGAAAAGCTAGTGCCCAATCATGGAGTTGGTTCCAGCCGATGATGTGGCGCATGGCGATCATGCGGCGGCGTTTTTCTTCGGCGGCCATGGACAGTGCTTCGGCGAAGGCTTCGGCTATTTGATAAGGATTGTCGACATCGACAAGTAATGCGCCTGGAGAAAGTTCTGCGGCACAACCAGCTGTCTTGCTTAGAATTACCGCGCCTTGTTCGTCTGTACGGCAGGCGACGTATTCTTTAGCGATGAGATTCAAACCGTCGCGTACTGGTGTTGTGACAAGTGCGTCAGCGGCTAAGTACCAAGCGGCTAGTTCTGAATGGTCTAGATGTTCGTTAAGCCAAACAATTGGTTCCCAATCGTCTAAGTGATAGCGCTCATTTATTTCTTTGACTTTGGCTTCAACTTGCTGCTGATATTCAATGAGAGCTTTGTCGGAAGTGAGTGGGTTTTGCACTATTTGCACGAAGTGAAAGCGTCTGTGCCATTGGGAATTATTGTGCAGGAATAATTCCAGACCGGCGAGTTTTTCTAAAAGTCCTTTAGCGTAATCGAGTCTGTCGACACCAAGTAATACTTGATTGGCCAGGCGATATTTCTTATTCATGGCAGCAGCTTTTGGTCTGTTGGCCATGGACAGGCGCTCCCAGTAAGCAAAGTCCAGTCCAAGAGGCATGGCGACGACATTGGTCAGGTGACCGTTGTATTTCACTTGCATCTTCAGTAGGTCAACTTCAGCTTGCGGAATTACGACTTGTACTGTGTTCAAGAAATTGGTTGCGTATTCTGTTGTGTGGAAACCCAACAAATGATTTGAAAGAAGTGCGCCGACTAATTCTTCGGCCACAATTGCCTCGGCAAATTGTTCTGGTTTTGGCCAGGGCACATGCCAGAATTGACAGGGAATAATTCCTGCTTCTGCCGACAAGTGTGGAGCAACCAGTGCTAACTGATAGTCGTGAATCCAGGCAATGGTTGGAAAACTTTGTGTGGAAGCCGCTAATGCTTCGTTGGCTACTATTTCATTCAATTGGCGGAAACCTTGCCAGGATTCGCGGTTGAATTGAGCTAAGTCAGTGCGTCCATGAAGAAGCGGCCAGAGATACGAATTTACGACTTGGTTGTGACGCTCAAATAAATTTGTCGGAACAGAAGGCTTGATGTAGGAAAAGCCATTGAAGCTGGCAATTACTTGTCGCGGCATTGCAGCTTGGCTCGGGGCTTCTGCTTTTGCCGGACCAGGAATATCGGATAGTGCCAACCAGTTTATTTTGGTTTCCAGTTGTCTGACCAAAGGCTCAAGCGCTTTGGAAACACCACCTGCTTGTCCGGGACCACGAAAAGAAATGACCGTGAGTGCAGGAAGATAAGGCTTCAATTCTGCCGCGTTGATATGCGAAAGCAACGGCGGATTTGGACTCTCATTTAAATGCGCTTGCGTGGTGGCCATTTCTTTCCTTCTAAAGGAGAGAGTCCGATGACTGGGAGCGATATGGTTGCCCCGCTTCTATAAAGATATTCTATATGCAATCGGTAGGCAAGTTATTTCTGCGTCGCATTCGAGAAAGAAAAAAGATCTATTGACAACTATTGAAACTCTAGCAAGCCAGGCAAATCAACTACTTCAATGCGTCTGTCTTTGATGTTCACGACAGGCACCAGATCCTTGACAAATGGAATCAAGATTGATTTTGCTTCATTTTCCGGATCGTTCTTCTCATCCTTAATTTCTAAGGTTGGAGTTGTCCCATCGATGACACTAGATATGGTGCCGACCGCGCGACCATCAGTTGTATATACAGGCAGTCCAACTAGATCCGATAACCACCATTCGTCTTCAGTGAGATCGCGCAGAGTTGCGCGATCAACAAGCAACAGATAATCGAGTAATGGTTCGACTGAAGTCCTGTCTGGATAGTTGGTGAAACTCAAAAATAATAAATTGCCCTTCGTGCGTGAGTTTCTGACTTCCAAAGTAAGGGAAGGTTTCTTATCGTGTTTAGCTGTAACGGTTTGAATGTCGCCGACTAAGTCCGCACTGCTCTTCACATTGACTTTGACTTCACCGGCAAGTCCGTGGAATCCGACAATTTTTCCGACGGGAAACATATCAGTCATTAGAGACTTTCCCTTCCCGTCAAACTTGGAAGTGGCTTGGCGTTGCCTTTCCAGCGCTTAAAAAGCGCGTGATCAAATTCAAATTGATCAAGTACGCGACCGACAACGAAATCAACTTGATCAGATATTGATTGAGGCTTGTGGTAGAAGCCTGGCGAGGCCGCAGACACTATGGCTCCGGCTTCAGAAAGAGTCAGCATGTTTTTTAGCTGAATTTGTCCGAAGGGCATTTCTCTAAGTAAGATAAGCAGTTTTCTTTTTTCTTTTAGCGTGACGGCAGCGGCTCGCTGAATGAGATTCTCAGT
>JAKFVJ010000302.1 GCA_021732245.1 Candidatus Obscuribacterales bacterium
GGCATCTCGTCCAATTTTTCAATGCCAATTCCGTGTTCGCCTGATAATGTTCCGCCCAATTTCAGACACAACTCCAAAATTTCTCGGGCAGCATTCATCACGCGCAGAGTCTCTTCTTGATTGTCGCGGTGAAACAAAATCGCCGGGTGCAGGTTGCCATCGCCTGCATGATAAACATTTGCGATCACCACTTGGTATTTTTCGCTGATGGCTGCAATTGAAGAGATTGCCTCAGCTAGTTTTGATCTCGGAATTACTCCGTCCAACACATATGCATGTGGAGCAATTCTGCCGAGTGCCCCAAAAGCCGATTTGCGCGCCTTCCAAATGGACATTCTTTCCTGAGGGTTTTCTGCCCACGAAATATTAGTGGCGCTATTTTTCTTGACGCAATCAATAACAATTTCTTTCTGTGCGGCGATGCCTGCCTTTTGCCCGTCGAGTTCGACAATCAAAAGTGCACCCGCATCTTTTTGCAGACCTAACTTTAGAGCGTCCTCTACGGCATTGAGAGTCAGTTTATCGATCATTTCCATTGCAGCCGGAATCACACCATGAGCAACAATGTCTGATACGGCTTGCCCGCCCTTTTCTACTGACGGGAAATAGGCGACCATGGTCTCAATTTGTTTAGGCAAAGGAGTTAGCTTCAATGTTGCTTCAACTGCAACGCCGAGTGTGCCCTCAGATCCAATGAAGACGCCTAGAAGATCCAGTCCCGAGTTATCGCGCGCCTTGCCGCCAAAGGTTGCAACTCGACCGTCCGGCAGAACAACTTTTACGCCGACTACATGCTGGCTTGTCATGCCATATTTAAGTGTATGCGGCCCACCGGAATTTTCGGCAATATTACCGCCGATTGTTGATGCGATTTGACTGGATGGATCAGGCGCAAAATAAAGACCCCATTTCGCTGCTGCCTTGGAAACAGCAATGTTGGTTACGCCGACTTCTACTGTTGCGGTGAGATTTTCCGGATCAACATTGATTATTTTCTTCATGCGTGTCAGAACAAGACTGATACCACCCATGATTGTCGTGGCACCACCTGATAATCCGGTGCCTGCGCCACGAGGGGAAATTGGCACTTTGTGCTCATTGGCTAGTTTTACAACTGCGGCAACTTCGTCTGTCGTGCCGGGAAGTACAACTAAATCAGGTCGAGCCGTATCCAGCGTTTCTCCGTCACATTCATATACGGAAAGATCTACAGGTGAAGACAAAACATGATCACGTCCGACAATGCCTACTAATTCCTGCTCTAACTGATGGTATTTAGTGTCCGGCATTCACCGTCTCCTTATCGCCTTCTGTTGCTTTGTAACCTTCATCACCCATGTTCTGTGTGAAGGTGGCAAATTTTTCTACCGATTGTCTATTTGATCCCTCAGGAAATTTTAAAAGGTCAGGTTTCCTTGCTTGCCACATAATTGCGTGGCAGGCAAGCGCATCGAACATCATGTTGGAAGACTTCTGCAATACTGTTAGCCCGTCAATGCGGCCATCCTTGGTTACCACATAGCGGACTTTGACTCCTAAAGGAGGGCTGTCCTCAAATTTCTGCAGGGCTAGAAAATCAAAGCGAGCATAAATTGCTTCTGCCAAACGTTTGTGCCAAGCATCCCAGGCAAGTTCTATTTCTTTGCTTTCGGGCTTATTGTCCGGAACTATAGTTTTCTCAATATCACTTCTTCCAAGCGAAGTGGATGACTTCCCCGGTTTTGCCGGCACGACATTCTCATCGTGACCGACAGAGCCATGTAATGCTGGTTTACCAAAGGCAAAACCGGCAGTAACAAGAGTGAGAAGACCAGCAATAAGTAATCGAGTTGTCATTGAGCCTTGTCTTGACGTATAGCTCAAAATATAGCAGCAGTAATTGCTTTATGCTACCGACACGCCCAGGGTTTCGTGCTCTTCAGCCTCCTGACGCAGTTTGCTCAATTCAACAATCATTTGACTGCGTACGTAATTGCTTAAGGCATGAGAGTCGTAGTTGAAATCCTTGGGATAAACAGGCGGGAGAGCTTTTACCCTTATATCCGAATGAAAACCAATTTGGAGAGAACCCTTTGGCATGATTTTCCTTGTACCATCAATTACGATAGGAAGAATTGGCACATCAGCATCAGCTGCTAACTTAAAGGCACCATAACGAAATTTCTGAATTTCGCCGTCGAGCGAGCGCGTGCCTTCGGGAAAGATCATTACCGACGTCTTTTGAGATATCCAATATCGACATGAGTTGAGCATTTCTTTTGTGCTGGAGCCATTGCCGCGTCTGATTCGCACATATTGGTTGAGCATAAGTGTCCAACCGATAACGGGGACCCGAAACATCTCCTCTTTGGACACCCATTTGAATGGACGCATAATGCCGTAGAGAACCAAAATATCCATAAGGGATTGATGGTTGGAAACAAATACATAGCTCTTGTCGGGGTCGAGCACCGAGAGTCCGTCGAATTTAACCGACCAACCGGGATTGACGCGTATGAAGTGATGGCCGCTCAAACTGCAGACTAGATGGGTCAGCTTGCCTGTTTTGTCGAAAGGAAAAGTGACGACCTTAACAGCTGCGGCGACAGTCAGTAGCACGAAGCCCATTGTAAAGAAGTAAATGCCGTATAAAACGCTGAAGAAGTCTGGCATGACATAACCTCAGTTAGCCCATCTTTCTCGTACCCTTTACCACTTTGTATCAAACTATCTCTTGGCAACAGGTTTTTATACAAAGATGCCTAATTGGCTACAATAGTGCCCATGCCGAAGGGTCAAATTATCGATAGCCATGCTCATTTAACCTGGGACTCGTTTGCCGAGGACCAAAAGGACGTCATCGCGCGTGCCTTTGCCGAAGGCGTTGTTCAAATTGTCCAGGCTGGTGTGGATCTGAAAACCATTCCTGAAATGGTCAAGCTAACTGAGCAGTACAAAGAAATTTTCATTGGTGTCGGGCTTCACCCACATGAGGCAAGCATCTGGAATCACGAGGCAGATAAAACAATCCGCGAAGCTGCTAAACATCCTCGCGTTGTAGGCATTGGCGAATGTGGTTTGGATTTTTATTACAACCACAGCGACAGAGAGTCCCAACTTGCTTGCTTTAAAGCGCAAATAGAAATTGCCCGCGATTTGGACAAGCCACTAATAATTCATTCGCGCGACGCTTTTGACGACACATTTAAGTTATTAGAAGATGTTGGACAAGGAAAAGTTCGTGGCGTGTTTCATTGCTTTACAGGCGGACCTGAAGTTTTGCCCCGCATTGAAGCGTTAGATTTTTATGTCTCGTTTTCCGGCATCGTCACCTTTAGCAGCGCGAAAAATATTCAAGCGGCAGCTCCATTGGTCAAAGCAGATCGAATTCTTGTTGAAACAGATTGCCCATACCTAGCGCCGCAACCCATGCGCGGAAAACGTAACGAGCCTTCATATGTCTGGCACGTTGCTGAAAAGCTTGCTCAATTGAGAGGAGCACCTCTTGATGAAATCGCCTCACAAACCGTAGACAACGCGCGACGCCTTTTCAATTTGCCTTCTTAAACTGAGGACTACAATGACTGTTGATTGCCGCATGGCTACGCTAGCCGATGCCGAACTAATAAATAACTTTATCGTTGAATTGGCTGAGTATGAAAATGCCGCTCACTTGGTGACTTCAACAGCGGAGGCGGTACGTGAGCAATTGCAAAAGGAAAATCCTCCTTTCGAATGTGTGATTGCCGAAGTCCATGGCGAGCCTGCCGGATTTGCACTTTTCTTTCAGTCGTATTCAACTTGGGAAGGCAAAGAAGGACTTTATCTTGAAGATCTTTTTGTCAGACCCAGTGCGCGAAAGTTTGGAGTCGGACGAGCATTATTTGAACGCTTAAATCAAATTGCCAAAGAAAGAAACTATGCACGCATAGACTGGAAAGTTTTGAACTGGAACAAACTGGCAATTGATTTCTACGACCGACTGGGCGCAATCTCAATGGCTGATTGGATACCGTACAGACTGGATGTGAACGTCTCTACTGATGTTCCCGCGCATACCAATCGCCAGGTTGGCGGTTAACGACGCCGGCTAATTCAAGCATTGTCAGACTGGCTGAAAGTTCGCCTGGTGCGATGCCTGTTCTTTCGCACAACACATCGAAGTGCATCGGTTCGTTGGAAAGCAATTCGTAGATGTCCTTTTCTCTTCCGAAAAGTTCAACTACTTGTACCTTGTCGCTTAGTTTTGGTGTTGATACCCAATTGAGTTCTTTCAAGACATCTTCATAGCTTACTGTAAGTTTTGCCATGTTTTTAGAAATGAGACTATTGGTGCCCACGGAAGCCGGACTATCAATGCGACCTGGGAAAGAAAATACATCACGACTCTGCTCAAATGCCATGCGTGCTGTAATTAAGGCACCTGATTTTTCGCCGGCTTCTATAACGACAACCGCCTGACTTAAGCCGCTAATAATTCTGTTGCGGGCAGGGAATCTCCACGATTCCGGTTTGACGCCGGGGAAGTATTCGGATACGACTGCTCCGTGCTGACCTGAGACAAGCATTTCGTAGAGTGGCTTATTCGACGACGGGTAGCACTGGTCTACACCGGACGCTACAACCGCCACTGTTTGGCCTCCGGCGTCAATTGTTGCCCTATGTACGTAAGAGTCAATACCAATGGCCATGCCGCTTACAACAAGCACTCCATTGGATGCGAGTCCTGCTGCAACTTCTTTGGCGATTCGTGAGCCGTAGGAAGTTGGTCGTCTGGTGCCGACAACGCCAATGGCGTGGTCAAAAGTATCCGTTGGTAATTTGCCTTTTACATAGAGCACACAAGGCGGGTCGTGAATCTGTTTTAGTCGATAAGGATAGTCCGGGTGGCAGAGCGGGTAAGCCTCAATTCCCATATCCCGTACTTCTTTTAAAAGCTTTTCCGGGTCAATGGCGTCACGCTTTTGGAGGAATTTGTCGATCATGTCAGGGGTGAAAAGCGAGAGGCTTTCCAAAACCTTTCGCGTGCCTTCCCATACAGGAATTAAGCTGTTGAGCTTCTCGTACAGTGCGGCAATACGTCTCGTGCCAATGCCGGCACCTGACAGGTAGCTGAATGCCAGCCAGCAGGATAATTCTTCGTCGCTTAGTTGGTCCAGGGTATTTTCCATAGTCGGCACCCGTTGAGAGCGAATTCCAGTATAAGCTCATGACTTTTTTGCTTTTACGTAGTTTCCCCAATTACAGATTAATTGGAAGTCTTTACCATTAATTTCGCCTGGAAATGGCTCGACTGACTGAGAACTCAAGGGCTGACGATCTATGAAATTGGCGAAACTAACCGTTTTAATATTTGCGCTCATCATAGCGCTTCCTGTCTTCGCGGCAGATGAAGCGACCTTGTCTGAACTCGAAAACCGCTTTTTTCTCCATGACTTTGCCGGTCAGGACACCAACACAAGACTCACCAGATTGGAAAAAAACGTCTTTGGTGAAGCTCTGGAAGGGACGACAGAAGAACGTCTTAGCCGTCTGACCAAAGATTTGCCCTCCTCTCAAGCAACCTCCGCACAACCGTCTGAACTTGTTGCGGACAACACTTCCCAAGAAAATGACGAAGACTGCGCCATTCAACGTGCACAAGTGGCAATTAAGGCTGCTGATGAAGAGCAGACAACAAAACTTTTGACTGAGGCAGTAAAACTATTTCGCGGTGGCAAGTTGGTTGAATCACGCGATATATTCGAGCAAGTAATTCAGCTTGATCCCAATAACGCCGATGCGAATTTCAGTCTCGGTATTATCGATGAAGGCTCTGGCAATTTAGCAGAAGCGCTTTCCAGCTATCGCAAAGCCTTGGCCGCTAAACCGGAAAAAATAGAATATCGCAATGCTGTAGCTGCGCTTCAAGAGAAGATGAAAAAATATGCCGGACTTGATTCTCGCAGTGTGCAAGTTCGCTCAATATCCAGTGCGGCAATGCGTGCTTACATGAAGGGCGACTATCAAATAGCCTTGAATTTGTATCTGGCTCTTGATGAAAAGTCTCCCAATCAAGCAATCTGTAAGAGCAATTTGGCAACGGTATACATTGCGCTCAATCAACCAGACAAAGCAGTCGACTATTACAAACAAGCAATGCAGCTCAATCCATACGATGAAAGATTCAAGCAAGGACTTGCTCATGCGGAAAATCTCGTCGCGCAAAAACCACAGAATAACGTAACTGCTAGTCTAGAAGACAAGCTTGATAAATTTGAAGCGCCACAAGGCGATAGCTCTTTTCAGAACTTAGGTCTGCGTGCCGGACAAGCCATTCGCTAATGCGCGAGCTCTAGTGTCTTCAATGGCTCAGGCATGCCTGCTTCAAGCACTGGTTCACAGACTCTGACTATGTTATAGACGGTATCGCGCTCAACTGGAATGTAACCGGCCGAGGCAATTTGATATTCCAACGATTCTTTGGCTAATTGCAGAGGAGTCTTGGTGCCGGCGGCGTGAGTTATCTTCTCTTCGAGAATTGTGCCGTCCATGTCGTCTGCGCCAAATGAGAAGGCAACTTGAGCCAGGTTTTCACCAAGCTGAATCCAGTAAGCTTTGATGTGATCAAAGTTGTCGAGCAAGATGCGTGAAATTGCTACGTCTTTCAAGATGTCGTAGCCGGTTGGTTCGGTTACTTCATCAGCAATATTGGTGCCTTCGTAATAGCACTTCAATGGTATGAAGCACATGAAGCCGCCTGTTTTATCTTGTTGCTCACGCAATAACAAAATGTGATCGACTTTGTTCTCGATTGATTCGCCAATGCCTGTAAGCATTGTGGCGTTGCTCTTAAGTC
>JAKFVJ010000084.1 GCA_021732245.1 Candidatus Obscuribacterales bacterium
GTACAACGCCGCTTTTTAAGACCTTTGAAAATTTTGCATATCTCTGATCTGCACTTGTGTCATCCTGAATCTCACAAGATCGAGTTTTTGAAAAGAGTTACTGACGACGAATATGATTTGGTCATTTTGACCGGTGACATTTTTGAAAACGAAACTGGTGTTCCTTACGTAAGAGACTTGTTGTCGCGAGCACCACGTTTAGGTGCCTATGCGGTATTGGGTAATCACGACTATTACGACTACAATCTCTGGCACAAAACATTTGGGCGCATTGTGCGCAAGTTTAGACATCCTGCCGAAAAGCGTGATGTTAGACCACTTGTGAAAGCGCTGGAATCAGGTGGCTTCAAAGTATTGCGCAATGCCACCGTTAGTTTTCCGGAAGAAGGCTTGCATTTAATAGGTGTGGATTATCCTGGTTGCTCTCAACAACATTTGCTGGATATGTCAGCCAAGGCTCATCCAGAACATCTTTTGATGGCACTTTTCCATGTTCCACAAAATTTGGATTCATATGCCAAAGCCGGTGTTCATCTGGCTTTTGGCGGACATACTCATGGCGGACAAATCCGTATCCCCGGATATGGCGCAATAATCACCGATTCCGAATTACCGGGAAGAGAAGCCTCAGGACTCTTTTATCGTGGCGACACTGCCTTTCATATATCGCGCGGCGTTGGTGCTGATCCACGCACCAATTTCAGACTCTTTTGCCCGCCACATGCCACAGTTCTGGAAGTTATTTGCAACGGTTAGGGAAGTATCGCCTGAATACGGCGGTGCAGGGTAGCTAAGGGGTTGCGCTCTAGCGAGACCCGATATTCAGCGCCGTCCAAATATAGTTGTCCTTTAAGGGCTTCGTCTTTTAGTTTGCCCTGAAACATACAATTCGCTGCCTGAAATCCTTGACCTGATTGTTGAAATTTTAGAGCTATTTGCCCGTCGGGTTTTATTTGCCCATCAACTATTGGCACCGGCTGTTCGCGACCGTATGTCAGATCACCAACGATATTGGCCGGTTTTCTTGTCATGGCAATAGTCACTTGCCCAAGCTCGGCGCTTTGTCCAATGTATTCACCGCTGGCATCACTGGATAGCCAGTAATAAGCAAGACCGCCGCAGGCAAGCGTAACGACCAAAAGGAATAACTGGCTGAGTGACGCCAGCGGATTTGATTCTTTCTTATCCGGTTCGAGATTGGCTCGTCGTAATGATTGGCTCATGGTATTAGATCCGGTGTCAAATGATAGAGGTAACGAATGGTGGCGGCGTCATTGGTTGATAGAACACCTCGACCATGATACCCGCTCATCAAGTCATTTGAATTAGTTGAGTGGCCGTCAATTCCCAGTGCATGACCGAACTCGTGACCGGCAGACGCTTTCATCTTATTAAACGGCATAGGGACACCTGTGGTATCAAGAGTTCTCAGCATAACAACCACCGGTTTGAAATTGGCATGTCCTCCGGCCATTATTTGCTTCAAGGGAAAACAGCGTTTTGCCGTGTAGCCGCGGATGTCGCCGGCAAAAAGACCAAGGCCTAGCTTGTCGACAAAGTGATTGATGAAAAATACGTAGATATCAGCATCACTTGGGTCGTTTGTTATTTGATAGGAGAAAAGTCCCTCTTTTTCAAAGGGTTTCCACATGTTGATGCCCTGTAAAGCTGCCTGATAGTGCTCTGGAACAAATCCCTCGGCTATAGGCAATTGAGCTACTCTTTGCGGATCTTCCAATATCCAGGCAACTACATCAGGCCAGTTATCGAGATTGTTCACGTTTACATAGGGTGCCGCAAGTTCCGGATCGATAAAACCATCTATCGCTTTGCCATTTGAAACATAGACTTTCAAAGGCATTTGATCTTTGATCCAGCGAATGCTGCCCATGCGATTTTTGAATTCCGGATAGACAACTCCACCGCCATATTGAACGGCTTGCCCTCGTGACGGTGCCGGCTGCGTGGCATAAGAACGAAACTGCGCTTGTGCCATATTGTTCAAAGAAAATAGACCTGCCACCGTCGACAGCGTAAGCGTTAGTAGAGTAGTTTGCCGGAACAAATTTGAGCCTCTTCCCATCTTGTCAATCACTTGTTGCCTTGAAGCACCTTCATCCAACATAGCATCACTGCGCAGATATAAAGGAAATATTAAATGTTCGACTTACCAGTACTTAACCAGTGTACAAAGAAGGTCGTACGCCCGTTATCGCAGAAACTCCAGTAGAGGAGCACGAGGGATCGAGCTTGTTGGGGCAGCACCAACACTGCGGACACTTAAATAGAAGTAGAAATTAAGCCCTTAGGATGCGAATTCTAAGGACTTATTTTATGTAGTTGTGGAGAATTGGGAGAGTAATAAGATTAGGTCACTAAGTGGCTGAATATCGTCGTCTGGAGCGGTTGTCGGGTGGTTACCAAGCTGAGCATGAGATTAGCCAAAAGCACCCTTCTCTGGATGCTTCTGCTGCTTGCTGCGGTGGAAATATTTGCTCAGGGCTTAATTCCCTTAGCTCACATAGCTCATGAAAGACAGCGACCCAACCAGCTAACGCAAGAAGCACTGGCCTATAAAGCCGACTGTTTGAGCCGCCTGCCGAATTCGCCTGATGTCTTAGTGCTTGGCTCGTCTTTGCCGATGGCGGCAATTCGCTACTGCGACAATCAGTGGATTCCACAAACAGAGGCCGATAATGATGCGCTCAAACATCATCTCAGTACCTTCCAGGCTTATTGCCGGGGAGTCTATCTGGAAAAACAGCTAAGTGATCTCACAAATCACAAAGTATCTGTTTTCAATTTCACCAGTGCCGCCTGCATGCCATCAGATGCCTCTTTGATTTTTTCCAAAGTGCTTGAACTGAAGAAGAAACCAAAGCTCATGGTGATTGGTTTTGGTCCACGCGACTTCATGGATAACCTGGTGCCTGAGATTGGCCGCACACCGGCCTTCAATGCGCTGGCTGATTGGCCGTCATTATCAGGAAATCTACCGAACAGTTTTTCCACTGATACCATACGCGAACTTATGCTTGAATCATCGTCCAATTGCTATCGCAAACGAGCCGATTGGTCGTTGTATTTCTCTGAACTGACAAAGGACTTAATTAGGCCGACAGTTGCTTCCATTTCAAAAGTCGAGAATAAATCAAGTGGCGGCATTCCTGTTGCAGTGGTAAAAGACGCCAACGAACACATTTGCCCGACCAAAGCCAGATACGAAGCCTGGCACATCGAAGACTATAAACGTCGCTACAACCCGCCCAATCACCTGCGCTATGAGCAAGAATTGGAAAGACTAGGGCATTTGCTGGAAGCAGCCAGGCAAAAGGACATTGCCGTCGTTGTTGTAAATATGCCTATCACTGAGACAAATAGAGCACTAATTCCCACGACATTATTCAAGCGCTACCAGTCCGACCTGGCATTTTACGCGGAGAAATATGGCGCTACTTATGTGGACCTTTCCAACAATAACATCTTCGTTGCCGACGACTTTCTAGATACTGTGCACGTCAATCCTGTCGGTGGCAAAAAGGTTTTAGATGAACTTGTGCTTGAACTCTCCAAGTCTTCAAAGATTGCTGAAGTTCTTGATGCAAATAGTGTAAAGTCAATTGGACAGAGAAAAGCAAAGGAAAATGCCTTATGACAAAGGGCGGTCAAAGTACTCGGGCAGTGGTCTTAGCGGCCGGTCTCGGTAAGCGCATGAAGTCGGAGCTTCCAAAGGTGCTGCACCCGGTGTTGGGCAAGACCATTTTGGCAAGAGTGTTGTCCGCTCTTGATGGACTGAATCTGGAACACATTCATATCGTCGTCGGGCATAAAGCGGATGATGTACAAGCCTATTTGGAAAGCAACCCACCAAAAACACCTTGGTCGACGCATTTGCAAAAGCCCCAGTTAGGCACAGGACACGCACTATCAATGGTGGCACCGGCCTTAGCCACATTCAACGGTACTGTGCTGGTTGCTTGTGGTGACACACCGCTTCTTACAAGTAAGACACTAGGCGATTTATTAACCGCGCACAAAGATGAAAAGGCTATCGTTAGTTTGCTCACAACAGTTGTGCCCGATGCTAAAAGTTATGGACGCATTGTACGGGACGGTCAAGGGCGCATTCAAAAAATTGTTGAAGACAAAGATGCAAGCGATGAACAAAGACAGATTAAGGAAATAAATCCGGCAATTTACTGCTTCCAGTGGCCGGAAATAAAACCAGGTCTGACAGGACTGAAAAACGACAACAAACAAGGCGAGTATTACCTCACTGACTTAATTGGCTGGGCTGTTTCGGAAAAATTAAAGATGGCGTCAGCTATTGCTTCCGATTGGAAGGAAGTGGGCGGTATCAACTCACGCATTGAGCTGCAGGAAGCCGGCTCGCTTTTGCGCGACAGAGTGCTTAATGAGTTGTCTCTGGAACATGGCGTAACGATCGTTGATCCTGACTCTACATGGATTGCTCCGGAAGTAAAAATTGGAACGGACACAACGATACTACCGGGATGTTTTCTTGAAGGTGATATTTCAATTGGACGCAATTGCAGTGTCGGCCCGCATACAACAATGAACGGTGTCGTAAAAGTCGGCGACAACACAGCTGTTATCCAGTCTCTTATTACCGATTCAGAAATTGGCTCAGATTGTCGCGTAGGGCCATTTGCTCACATAAGACTCAACAGCTCAGTTGGCGATATGTCCCGCATCGGCAATTTCGTTGAATTGAAAAAGACAAATGTGGGCAAGAAAACAAATGTCTCGCACTTAAGTTACGTGGGCGATGCTGAAATTGGTCACAATGCCAACATCGGTGCCGGAACAATTACCGCTAACTATGACCATATTTCCAAAACAAAAAGCCGTACTGTTATAAAAGACGGTGCTTCGACCGGCAGCAATTCGGTGATTGTTGCTCCAGCGACTATCGGCAAAGATGCCGTTGTGGCAGCCGGTACTGTGGTTACAAAAGACGTACCTGATGAATGTTTAGCTGTTGGTCGTGCTCGACAGGAGAATAGAGCCGATTGGGTTGCGTTTAAGAAGCGCAAGGCCGCTCAGAAAGTCTAACTAAGCAATTACTTTTCCAGATCAGGCATGCTATCCGGAGCGCTTTCCGCTTCTGTTAAGTAATTGAGGCGGCGACGTTCAGCTTCCGCAAAATGCGTTGATTCAACAGTGATGAATTTAACTAGCTGCAGAGGAACTAAATGCTTTGCGTAATCTCTGTTGCCTGGTCTGTCGGCATCACCGTAACACTCAAGTTCGATGTAGTCTTGTCCGACTCTTAAGACGCGGCCTGTAAGAGATGTGCCATCGGCAAAGTGCAACTTGGTCCAAGCCCGCGTATCGCAAAGTCCTTCGAGTCGCATCTTCAAGTGCATGGCTCAACTCCTTATCTCTTGGCTTCATTATATATGCAATTCAGGCGTTTTCGCATAGAGGTTTATATGGGGCGCGAATAACCTGCTTGACTTGTATGATCTTTTTATGATCGAGAGGCCGATAATTACGGCAGAGAGCGGCTTTCAAGCGAAAGTCAATACTTGTACTTTTGCCTGTATTTACTAAACTTTGAGTGTTAGATGTGTTTGGTTATTTGGCTAGAATCGGGGATAGGATGCAAGGGGATAACGGCGCTACCGGGCAACTGCCGGTTAGCTTAATGAAGCGCATTGAAGAGCTACAGGGACGCGAAACAAGTTACATCGAAGACGAGCTTTACTCTCAAGAAGCTCTAACGAATTTAAAATACCGGTCTGAACTCGAGAAGATGTTCCGCCAGGATCCATTAGGACCATTGCCGGCAAGGCAAGTCTAGGAACTACGAAACTCTACGCTTGGTTTTGCGGTCGACGATTCTGAGCTCGATACGCTTGCCTAAAGCAATGGCGAGGCGCTCCAGCATTTTGATGGAGTGTCCCGTGTAGTTAGCATCTTCCAACCGGGAGATTACCGATCCTTTCGTGCCGATGAGACTTGCCAATTCATCTTGTGAAAGTCCTGCTTGTTGGCGTAGGTCATAGATTTGTTGTGCGATCTGCAAGTTTTCAAATTCTTGCAAAACCAACTCCTGCATTTCAGGGTCGTTTCGCAAATACCGATGCTCAAGAATTCGTGTTCCGTTTGAAACTTTCTTGCTCTTAGTTTGTTTCTTCTTCATAGCATTGCCTTGTTTCTGCATAAGTGTGTTTGTCCGGATTCGATTCATATTTCTTTCGATTTTCGATTGCATGCTCGATCTCTATGTCCGGGACTTTTCCCTCTTTGATGATGCCATGACTAATAATGACGCAGTTTTGCTGATGAAAGAAATAGAGCATCCGGTAATTGATGTTGCTGTGCCTTGTTGTAGTTCTCTAATGCCGTCCCTTAATATATCGCTATGTGGTCTGTGTAATTCGTAACCTAGCTGAGCTAGAAGCTTAATTAAGGCAATGCATTTTGCTTTTACTCGTTTCGGACGTAGAGCATCCAGCCATGTGAGAAGTGGTACTGTTCCGTCGAGTTCTTGGAAGAAAATGATTCTCGTTTTTGGCATGTGCCATCTCCATTATTTAGCAAGTTTGCTAAGTTGGCAAGACCCCGCCCTTGAGCAAGATCTCAAGCACGGTTGTTGCTTCCTACATGTAAGACGGATTAGGACCCCAAAAAGTTCAAGTGCGCCACGTTAAATCGTGACAAGGAGGAGTAATTAATGTAAAACGAAACCTTGTAAAGCAGCCCAGCGGAGTTGGAAGACGAGTAAGCGCGGCAATACGTAAGCAGCCGGATAA
>JAKFVJ010000088.1 GCA_021732245.1 Candidatus Obscuribacterales bacterium
GTACTGGCCCTTCAGCTGGGCGCCCCCTGAAAGTTGGCTATTGATTTGCGCCATGCGTTGTTGGCATTCGGCAAAGTGTGGGTTATTTGGCGCGATGTTGGAAAAATGATCTTTGGCTTCCGGTAGTCTGCCTGTCTCTTGCAGGATTATTGCCAACTGGAAGTGAGCATCGGCATCTGTTGGTTTGACGCGCAAGACCTGCTCGAAGCGAGGAATTGCTTCCTTGTATCTCTTTTGGGCTTGGTAGATGACGGCTAAATTGTAGTGTGCGTCAGCTAAATCCGGATCTAGGTCGGTTGCCCGGCGGAAGAAGATGATTGCTGATTCGGGGCTGCCTTGCTTGTAGGCGGTCAGACCCAGGTTGTACAGGCTTACAGCGTGCGCGCCTGGCTTTTCATCGGCAGCGAGTGCAGCAGGGACGATTGTGAGAAGGCTAAGAAGTGCCAGTCCGATAATTCTGGTGGCTAGATGGGAACAAAACGGCATTGGCACTATCTCCTGACATGTTTTACGTCTATTTAACGGGCTGACTATTGTTTTACGAATAAGTTGCATTAGGATGTGGGTATATAACATTGTGTTAATCGAAATATTGTCTCTGTTGGCAACCGGCAATTCTGGAAAGGACCTTTTTTATGCGTACGCTAGGTCATGTAATCACATCCGCAGGGGTTAGCCTTGCTACTTATGCTCGTTACCGTTCTCCGGGTGCGGCTATAGCTAGCCTTTTGGCTGGTACTTTGATTGATCTCGATCATATCTTCGATTATGTCAAAGCGCATGGCTGGAAGTTCAGTTGGTTTCACTTCAACGAAGCTTGCCATGAGAAGTACAGTGGAAAATTGTACTTGCCGTTGCACTCTTATGAGCTCTTGGCTTTGTTCTTTTTCTTCCTAAGAGGTCCAGCCCTACAGCCTTACCGCGTAGGTGTCACACTATCAATTCTGACGCATCTTTTGCTGGATCAGCACTGTAATCCAGGTAGATCTCGATTAACTTATTTTCTAGGAAACCGCATCCACAAAGGGTTTGACGCAAATAGGCTGCTTACTGAAAGGGTCTATCACGGCTCCACTATGGTCAAAACAAAGAGTCTAGTCAAGAGCGTCTAGAAGTAGATCAGAGTCTCAACAGCCGGGTAAGTTGCCCGGCTGTTCCTGTCTGTGCTCCCCCACAAAACCCCCACAATTCTCGTTTTACACTAGTACCATAGTATTATTCGGCCTAGTTGAGCCGGATTGCTACGTCAACGCCATCATAGGGATAAGTCGATGAGTAAGGTTTTGCTGGCAGAAGATGAGGCTTTACTGGCTAATGAAATTAGCGAGTGGTTGCAGCACGAGCATCATATTGTGGAAATTGTAGGTGACGGACTGGCGGCACAAGAAACTCTTTCTTGCTGCCAATACGATGTTGTCGTTCTTGATTGGATGTTGCCGGGCTTAAGCGGTGTGGATGTTTGCAAAAACTATCGGGCATCCGGCGGACAGACGCCGATACTTATTCTTACTGCCCGGTCATCGATTGAATCCAAGGAAGAAGGATTGGATGCCGGAGCAGATGACTATTTGACCAAGCCTGTCCAACTTAAGGAATTGAGCGCCAGAATACGCTCTTTGCTCAGACGCAAGGTTGTGTCGCCAACTAATAATTTGCAGGTTATGGACATCGTAGTCGATCCTAAAATACGGACGGTCACTAAGGGCGGACAGGAAATTCATCTGGAGCCGCGCGAGTTCAATTTGTTGGAATTTCTCCTTCGCCATCCCAATGTCACCTTCAGCACCGAGGCCTTGATCAGACGAGTTTGGGAGTCGTACACTCACATAACTCCGGAGACTTTGCGTTCTTACGTCAAATCACTGCGCAAGAAGCTCGATACGGAAGGCAAAGATTCTTTCATTGCTACGGTGCATGGTTCAGGCTATATGGTTGTGAATCGCGATGTTTAAAAACCTGCGATTACGTCTGACAATTTGGTTTGTCTGTCTATCCGCAGTTGCTCATATCACAACTACAATACTCACCGGGGTCCTATTTCACAACCAATTAACCGCCGCTATCGACTCGGAGCTTGCTGAGTTGGTGGCAGAGCATTTGCAAAATATAGATTACACCGATGGTCATCTCAGTCTGCCGACGGCGACTCGATCCTTTTCTGCTAAACCAATAAAGTTGCTTGCTTCAATACAGTTATTCGATGCAAACGGAAACTTTGTGCAAGAAACAGGCGCTCCGGGGGTAACCACAATGTATCCCCGAGCTACAGAAGTTCCTCTGCACGGTCATGATTTGCGAAGTCTATCGCGAAGAATCTTGGACCACGGACAGCTGTTGGGTTATCTGCAAGTTCAGTTACCGACGGACGCTCGTGAGAGAGCCGAGAGCGACAGGTTGCTCATGCTGGTCATAACATTTCCTGTGCTTATCGCTCTATTGTTTATCTGCGGTTACTACTTTACTGCGGTGGCTATTAAGCCAATTGAGGAAACCTTTTCTATTCTCAGGGAATTCATGATTAACGCTGGTCATGAATTAAATACGCCTCTGTCAATTGCTCAAGCTGCCTTGGATAATCTTGATCGCAAAGGAGCAAAACAGGCTGATGTTTTAAAGAAAGTCTCCGTCATCAAACTGTCTTTGACCAGAATGCGCAATTTAGTTGATGACATGCTTTTGCTGGCTAAGCTAGAGTCGGATAAGGCTACAACTCGCACATTTAAGGTACTGCCATTTCATGACTTAGTCAGAGAAACGCTTGAGCATATTCATCCTCTGTTGGAAGAGCATGGCATTGAGCTTTCAATTGAATCGACGGACAATGTTTTTGTGCGCGGCAACATGTTTCAGTTGCAGCAAATGCTGACAAATTTATTGCAGAATGCCATCACTTACAACAAACAAGGCGGCACTATCAAAGTATCCTTGAAGTCGACTGATCAAAATGCACAACTGACTATTGCTGATACGGGACTCGGTATCAGTGAGCAGGACTTGCAGAGGATATTCGACAAATTTTTTCGCGCCGAATCATCGCGTTCTAAGGCAAGTGGTGGCTCAGGGTTGGGTCTGGCCATCGTCAAAAATGTTGTAGAAGCTCACCGCGGCAGTATCAAGGTAGACAGTGAGCTTAATATAGGAACAACCGTGGTAGTCAGTTTGCCCGCAGTGGCACAGCCAGCCAACACCCACACAATCCCCACGAATTCCTAATAGCATGACAACAGGTGCAGCAATGCGTCTGTTAGGTAACGTACTACGGGTTTTGTGGCAATTTAATTTAGCTGAACCGGTCATACCTGTTCGGAACTTGCTGCTGCCCAATGGGGCGAAAAGTGGAAAACCATATTGAGATACCGGAAAACGGAATTCGTGGACTCAAACATTGGAGACACGATATTGTTGCCGGTTTGATTGTTGCACTGGTATCAGTGCCTTTATCTTTAGGAATAGCATTAGCGTCCGGTGCGCCGCCTATTTGCGGACTTACATCGGAAGTAATTGCCGGACTAATTTTCCCTTTTATTGGTGGTGCTTTCGTCACCATTAGCGGTCCGGCAGCTGGGCTTGCTCCAGTCTTGTACTCATCAATTTTGGCTTTGGGCAAAGGAGATATGGCGCTTGGTTATAAGCTTGTATTGCCTGTAATCATGCTCGCCGGACTTACTCAAATTGCGCTTACTTATTTGAAGGCGGCCAGATTTAGTTACCTAATTCCTCGAGCTGCCGTGCAAGGAATGTTAGCTTCTATCGGCTTGCTAATTATCGGCAAACAAATTCCAAACTTCATCGGTCATAAGTATCATGCCAATGAATTTTTTGTTGTGTTGGCTGAGACACCATCACATATAAGTCACTTGAATCCGGCTGTGTTTGTCACTTCTATAGTTTGCTTGGCTTTGCTGTTTATCCTACCCAAGCTAAAGTACAAGCTACTTCGTTTCGTTCCACCGCATTTGCTGGTAGTGTTGGTCGGTATTGTGCTGGCTAGTTTCTTTCACCTGGAAAGTCGTTATTTAGTGCAAATACCGACCAATCTCCTGCAGCATGGATTTCAGTTTCCCGATTTTAGTTTATTGTTTAGTGATGCGACCATAATACCCAAGGTTATTGTGGCCGTTCTGGCACTAACATTTGTCGATGGTACAGAATCGCTGGCGACAATACATGCAGTTGATCAAATTGATCCTTTCCACAGAAAATCCAATCCCGATAGAACATTACTGGCCATGGGCATTTCCAACATCTGTTCTGGATTCGTTGGTGGTTTAACGATTATTCCTGGAATCATGAAGAGCAGCACTAACATTTTTGCTGGTGGAAGAACTGCATGGGTCAACTTCTACAATGCGCTTTTCCTTATATCCTTCCTGGTTTTTGGACATGAGCTAATCAGAGCCATTCCAATAGCAGCCTTGTCAGCCGTACTAATGCAGATTGGCTACAAGTTGGCCGGTCCTCATCAATGGCAAAAAATGATTGAGCTTGGCAGAGAACAGTTGCTAATATTTACAACAACGGTTCTTGTCACAGTTTGCTCTGATCTTCTTGTTGGTATTGCCGCCGGCATAGCAATGAAGGTTCTCATCCTCGTGTACTACTCATTTAAGGCGTCAGAAGCCGCCGGCAATCAAGAAAATAAACTGGAATTGCTAGGCAAAACGGTAGTGCGTTTATTTAGGAATCCGCTTGAAAAAGTTGAGAGCGTTAACGGCACGAAGTATATCTACTTTTCAGGACCACTTACCTGCTTCAACAGTTTGTCCATTCGCTCAGCGTTGAAGGGGCTTATCAATCCAGGTAACCAGGTAAAGGTTATACTCACGTCCGATGTAGGTATCGTAGATCACAGTACTACCGTATACTTTAAGCAACTTATCGAGGAAACCAAAAGGATAGGTTGTTCGTTTAGCGTTGAGGGCTTGGACACCCTGTATAGCTGCTCTGATCATGCTGATTCGTTTAGATATAGAGTTCAGTATTCCCCCTAAGCAAATTAATGCAGTCACTTACTAAAGGAAAAAACTTAATAGCTCTTGGATCTGCGGCCTTGCTTACACAAGGCGCTCCTGCACTTGCTCTTCAGCAATCGGTTGATGAGGCCGTCACAGTAGAAAAAGTCGATAGCCTGACAAAGCAGATTTTACTCAAGGAAATTGAGTTAGAGCGATTTTCACTGCACTACACCATCGAAGTTGCCCGGCAAGGACGATGGAAAGGTTGGCGGTATGCAGCAATGCAAGAAGCCAACAACTCACTTGGACTATATGGTGGAATCCTCTCTACCTGGAATCGGGGAAGAGTCTTGCATCATCCGGAAAGACTCAATGTAAAGGTGCAGGAAACCGCCAATCATCTTCCTATGATTGGTTCGATAATTGGAGCAAGTGCAGCGGCTGGTGAATTTGGCGTGAATTCTTATCATGACATCAGGGTTCGTATGCGCGGCTATTCGCCTGGCGTTTCCATCAGGCATATTCGAACTATTAAAGAAGATATCCAGAATCTGCTAGAGCAGCGACAACACCTGGTAAATCAAGCATCAACTGATTCCAATCTTGATAGATACGACGAAGTTTTCAATGCTGAGGCAAAGGTTCTCAATGACATGCTTGAGCAAAGCTTGCAGGAGTTTAGCCGCTACCATGTCGGAGCACGGCGACTACTTGCCTTTCAACAAAGTCAATATCTTTTCGACGTTGCAAAATATACAACGAGTGCAATTGGTGCCCATTTTGCATTTCTATCTCTCTATAAGCACAAACGTGTTTGGAACGGAAGAGCCGGTGTTTTCTTTGCTGTCTCTGGTCAGTTGACAATGATGGCGCCTATCTTAAGTCGTTTTGTTGGTTGGGAAGTTGCAAGAATGACCAAGAGAAAAGTTGATAAGGCGCTTCCTGAAGCTGAAGAGGCAAAAATTGCTGAACTCCAGAGTGATATGCAGGCTTTAGACAAGCTGATGAAAGAAAAACATGCAGCTGATACTGCCGTTGCATCAATTACCGAAAGGGAAGCTATCTTTGATGTGCACGAAAAAGACTTTACCGGCGCAATTAGAAGAGAAGAGAAAAAGGTTGCTGCTGCCAGACTCACAGCTACGGAAAACGTGGCGGCTGGTGCCTTTGTTGGTGGCTCGAAAACGGCTCAATCTATCTTTTTCTTGATTCCAGGATATGACCACCGCTATAACAGCGCCACCAAACGAGCTGGACGCGTGACCAACGATATGCTTTTCACCGCTGCTGTAATTGGATTGCCTGCAACCAGCTTTGCCATTCTCGATACCTTGCGCATTCAGGTGCAAGGAGAAATTCAACGCCAGAAGGCACGCAGGAGAGGCGCTTTACCTGGGCAGATTGTTGCTGCTCGCTTGAAGGCGCTGGACGACATGGAACGCGGTCTGAAAGCAAGTATGTAACTTAGGTTCATTTGGGGAATGACAAAAGAGCCAGGCAATTGCCTGGCTCTTTTGAATTAGTTGGTCTATGTCCCTTAGGTCGTCTGGGTGAAAGAACCTTCGCCGATTGGAGGATAGATATCCTCTTCTTGCTCTTCTTCTTCAGCTGGAGCATGGTGACCCTGGAAGCCTGTTCCGGCTGGAATTAAGCGACCGATGATCACGTTTTCCTTCAAGCCACGCAGCCAATCTTTTTTGCCTTCTACAGCAGCTTCTGTGAGAATTCTTGTTGTTTCCTGGAAGGAAGCAGCAGAGATGAAGCTTTCTGTGTTCAAGCTGGCTTTGGTGATACCGAGAAGTACTGGTTGCCAGCTTGCTTCTCTG
>JAKFVJ010000011.1 GCA_021732245.1 Candidatus Obscuribacterales bacterium
GTCCTACTGTAGGGGCGCATGCAATGCGCCCCTACAGTAGGACAGCAGGGGTTCCCTGGCGTTCAGCTTCTAATCGACACTGGGATTCTTTCCAGGGTGATTCCTGCCCACTTTTCGTCCAGTTGCTTGTCGACAATTTTGAGCGGATAACTGGCAATTGCCTCTTCCAACTTACTTAATTTTTCGACGAGAATTCCGGCACAAATGATGCGTCCAGATGGTCGCAACAAACGTAAGTAGTCGATCATTAGAGCGATATTGTCTTCGCAAGTTAAGTTAGACAGAATCAAATCAAAAGTCAGGTTGTCTAAAACTTCAGTGCTTCCTTGTATAAGCCTGACGTTTTTCACTTCATTGAGTACGAGATTTTCTGTGGCAACTCGAATTGATTCAGAGTCGGTATCGACTGCAACAATTTTTGCTGATGGGTTTAATTTGGCAGCGGCAATAGAAAGAATTCCGCTGCCTGTTCCTACGTCAACGGTATCATCAGGCACTGCAAAATGTTCCATTGCTTCCATGCAGTAGCGAGTGGTGGCATGTAGTCCTGTGCCGAATGCCATGCCGGGTTCTATGAGAACCAAATGTCTTTCGCTCAATTGCTCAGGCGTAAGTTCATCCTTCAACCAGGGCGGACAGACGAGAAACATCGTGCCAATGTTGAAAGGTTTAAATCCTTCCTTCCATTTTGCCAACCAATCTTGATCAGCAATTGTTTGAATGCGCAGAGTCTTGAGACATGGAGCAAGTCCGTATTCTTCAAGCAACGCTTTCACATTGCCGATGTGTTCTTCTGTCGCTTTGTCTTCTTCGAAATTTGCTTTGATGAGGACGCGCGAATTTTCCAGCGGTGCAACTTCGCAGCCGGTCGAGCCGTGGCGAATCATCAACCACGACGCCAAATCTTCTTGTTCAGCATCTACTTCAAATTCGAGCTGAAGCCAATTTTTCTTGTCTGTCATATCTGGACCATCCCTTGACGACGGGAGGTTTTAAAAATTGCCGGAGGTCGGAGTCGAACCGACACGCCCTTTCAGGCGGATGATTTTGAGTCAACTGCGTCTGCCATTTCGCCACTCCGGCATCAAATGGGTCTAACATTCTACAACGCCGTTGGCATCCAGGGCGGTCTTGACAGCCAGGCGTTAAGGGATGGTAATCAATTGCTAGAATTGAGCGATGCGATGCCTAATTACCGGATTTGATGCTTTCGGCGAATTTGCCGTCAACCCTAGCGAAGAAGTGGTCGGGCGCCTGCCTGATGCGGTCAAAGTTTCTAAGCAATGGCTCGAGATTGAGCGCCTTGTTCTGCCGTGCTCGGGCAAGAAGATGTGGCAGAAATTAAGTTCGGCAGTCGGTAAAACATCCAAGAAAGATCCATTGATTCTCATCATGACGGGACTGGCATCCGATAGGGACCGCCTATGCCTCGAGCGATTTGCGGTCAATATAAAGGACTATCGGATTCCGGATAATGACGGCTGGCAGCCGCAAGATACACCGATTATCGCCAAAGCACCAGCCGGACTGGCTTCCGACATTCCGCTGACGCGCCTGGAAAAGAAGCTGGCAAGCAAGAAAATCGCAGTAGATATTTCAAATTACGCCGGCTCCTACTTATGTAATGAGATTTACTACAAAGCACTCTCTACTTGGCAAAAGCAGCCTGGGAGTGCGGCTATTCTTTTCGTTCACATTCCGCAGCCGAAGCTGTATATAAAAAAGCATCAGCCCAAGTGGAACAGAGAAAAGACTCTCACTCATTTTGCTCAGGCTCTGGTAGAAACGGTTGAGTTTTCTCATAGCTGGCTTAGTCGCTAGATAAGCTTTCCAAGACGATAGAATTGGTTTTTCGCCTCGAGGCGGCAAGTTCCAAATTGGAGATAGTTCCCATGGGAAAATTCATTCTGGCAATCGATCAGGGCACAACAAGTTGCAGAGCTATTGTTTTCGACAAGAGCGGCAAATCAATGGGTGTCGGTCAACGTGAATTCACACAACATTTTCCACAGCCTGGTTGGGTAGAACATAACGCCGAAGAAATTTGGGACACACAAAAAGCTTGCATCGGCGAAGCAATAAAAAAAGCCGGTATTCAGCCGGATGAAATTGCTTGTGTTGGTATCACTAACCAGCGGGAGACAACTGTTGTCTGGGATCGCAAAACAGGCAAACCAATCTTTCACGCTATTGTCTGGCAGTGTCGTCGCACACAAGAAGCCGCAGAGAAATTGAAGGCTGCCGATTCAGAGTTATTCCGCAACAAAACAGGACTTGTTCCTGATGCATATTTTTCCGGTTTGAAAATTCGTTGGATTCTCGACAATGTTGCCGGTGCTGCAAAACTTGCTGAAGCCGGTCAACTTGCTTTCGGCACAATTGACACGTGGATAATTTGGAATTTGACTGGTGGCGCCAGCCACTTCACAGAGCCTAGTAATGCATCGCGCACTATGCTCTACAACATTCAAACACTCGATTGGGACGATGAGTTACTGGCTAAAATTGGCGTCCCGCGTGCGATGATGCCGCAAGTGATTTCATCGAATGGAAATTTCGGCACAACGAAAAAAGATCTCGTTGGATTTGAAGCTCCAATTCTTTCCAACTTGGGCGACCAACAAGCAGCACTATTTGGTCAAGGCTGTTTCAAGCCGGGCATGGCTAAGTGCACTTACGGTACAGGGAGTTTCTTGCTGGCTAACATCGGCAGCAATTTCAAACTTGTACAAGGACTGTTAACGACAGTCGCCTGGAAGTTAGACGGCGAGCCTGTTACATACGCCTTTGAAGGCGCCAACTTTATTGCCGGTGCCGCTATTCAATGGTTGCGCGATGGATTGGGTATTATCAAATCCAGCGATGAAGTTGAGTTGTTTACAAATTTATTGCACAGCAATGAAGGAGTCTACTTCGTACCGGCTTTGGTGGGACTAGGTTCACCTTGGTGGAATTCAGATGTGCGCGGCACAATTGTCGGACTGACACGCGGCACTACCCGCGCGCATTTTGTGCGGGCAGCAGTGGAAGCGATGGCGTATCAAGTTACCGACGTCGCTTTAGACATTGAGCAGCACGGCATCAAGCTCTCCGAATTGCGCGTTGATGGTGGCGCTACACGCAACAAATTCCTCCTGCATTTCCAGGCAGACTTGATACGAATTCCAGTAATTCGCTCATCTCAAATGGAATCGACGGCATGGGGCGTGGCTGCTCTAGCCGGCATAAAAGCCGGGCTGATAGCCAATCTCGACGAAGTGTCATCCAACTGGCAGCACGATTTGACCGCGGTACCGGAGCACGATAGAAGCGCTGACTATGCAGGCTGGCACAAGGCTATCCTTGCTACATTCGCCCAGGCAGCCAATCCTAAAGAGAATAAGGTCCCAGCAGCCACACGTTAAGCAACTCCAAACTTTCTCCATAATTTTGGGGAATAATGAGATAGTAGACTCCAGGCTTAACCAATGGACTTAAAGCTCCTAACGCCTATCCTACTGTCGTTTTTCATGGCTTCCGGCTGTTTGGCGAATTCGCTGTCCGGACAGGCTGTTGGCACGGTCGCCCACCAGGGGTGGATTGAAAGCTCCCCGGGGTTTAATGTGCGGACAAGTCCGGAGACTTATTTCCGAGCCTACAACAAAGACTGTGTGCAGCTATTTTCCGGCGAGCTTTTGCTCGTGGCTAAGGCGAGCGGAGTCGTCATAACGCCTCTTGCGGTTACCTACGTGAAGGCAGATTCCATCGTACTCTTTCGCGTCAACACCGGCATCGAAAGGGTGTTTGTGCTTTCTGTGCCAGGCAAAAATTCCGTTGCCACCATAACCAACAATCACGCAGCTCGTCTGCATGCAGGACACGAAGTAGTGGTCACAGATCACCAGCCACGCATCCGTGAGACTCGTCAGTCCGATTCAATTGGCAGACGAGAATTTCGCGCATTTTCCGTCGGTCACGATTTGTATATGACCACAACTGAATTCTCTATCTGGCATGTTGTAAGTTTATGCCCGTTGTTTCAAGCATCCGATCCACTTTCACGCTGGACTAGAGCCCAGGTTCTAAAGACAGCCAATGTAGTCGATCTGGTCATGGCTAAGCACGGAGAATACCTCACTCAGCCATTAGATGAATTGTTGGATTTTGAGCCACTTTAATCCACAAAGCCTGCATTAAACCCTGCTAGAATCGCCCACATGAAAGTAAAGCGCTTACTATTAACACTTTTAGTTCTGGCGTTAAGTCTGCAAGCTGCCGCGTTACCGGCTGCCTGCTGTGCAACAACAATGAGCCAGCCAGCCCATTGCGCCGCAGTGGTTAAAAAGTGTTGTGCGGTAAAGCCGATGCCCTGTTGCCAGATAAAGCAAGGTAATTGCAACACCCGACCGCAACCTCCAGAAGACCGCTTAGCTTCAGCAGATCAATTAACTGCTCAGTTATCAGAATCAGATTTAGTCCTGCGCCAAGAAATACTTGATGTCTCATCACAAGAGTTGATGCGTCAGGCGACGACCACGCGCCTTGCTATAAATACGGAAAAATACAAACCGGACAGACTCTACATACTTAATCGTGCACTTTTGATGTGAACAGCTATTTGTAGGGGCGTATTGTAAGCGCCCGGAAGTAGTTTGTTTATTTCAAAGGAGATTTCTTATGAATAGAATGTTTTTTATTGCTTTGGCATTGTTTGCACTGATGGCAGGGTTAATGCCTGCTCAAGTAATTGCCCCAGCATCAGCAATGGATCATGCTCAGCATCAAGCTTGCATTAAAGAGTGCCACAAATGCGGAGAAGTGTGTAAAAAGGCAATCACTTACTCCAAGAAAAAAGGTGGCGAGCTTGCCAACGCTAAGCACATCAACGCACTTGAAGATTGCGCTTCTGCCTGCAGAATCAGCGAGGACTACATGACGAGGAATTCCGACCTCATGAAGAAGACCTGCGCCCTCTGCGAAGAAGTATGCCGCAAGTGTGCTGAATCATGCGACACCTTCAAAGACGACGCTCAAATGAAGGCGTGCGCTGAGGAGTGCCGCAAATGCGCGGATTCTTGCAAGAAGATGCAGGAAAGCTAAGGTAGGTTGTTGGGGGCGCACGCAATGCGCCCCTACGCCTTGTTATCTCCGTCTTCGTTTACACCATGGTTTTCAGTTCGGTGGGCGGGGTATACGTTTTCCGAAGCATTGTAGGGGCGCATTGCATGCGCCCTTGCGTGTTTACGGACTACTTCTTCCCACCGGCGACGAGTTGCGGTATCGGTAGACTAGGCTTCTTGCTGAAGTCGGGCAACTTCACTGGATTCTTCTCCAGCGATTCCGTCAACAACTCAATGCCTTTGTCCAGTTGCGGATCACGCTCGGCGACGTGGTCTTGGGGTGAGATATCGATGTCGTGATCGGGATCTGTGCCGTAGTTTTCGACAGCCCAGCCGACGTCTTTGAACCAGAATGAAAATTCAGGTTGAGTTGTAATCGTGCCATCGACGAGACGGTGATATGGACTGATACCAATTACACCACCCCAAGTGCGTTTACCAACTAGCGGTCCAAGCTTGTACAACTTAAATCCGTGGCTGAAGATGTCTCCGTCAGACCCAGCCTTTTCGTTTGTCAAACAAACCATCGGACCAAAAGGAGCTTCGTATGGATAGGAAACCGGCCTACCCCATCGTGGGACACTGTAGCCAACGCGTTTTCTGGCAAGCTTCTCCAAAAGCAATCCGGAGACGTGGCCACCGCGATTGTAGCGGACATCAATAACTAGACCCATCCTGTGCATTTCCAACAAGTAGCCTCGATGGAATTCGGCAAAGCCTGGGGGTCCCATGTCAGGGATGTGCAGATAACCGAGTTTGCCTTTGCTCTTCTCGTGCACAATTCGTCTATTGGTTTCAACCCAATTGCGATAGCGAAGCGTATGTTCTTCCCTAAGCGTCTTCACGACAACTTGTCGCTTGGCGCCACTGGATGACATGATAGTCAAAGCGACATTCTTGTCACCCGTGTTTACCAACAACTCTTGCAACGAGCAGTCCTTGCGAATTGCACGTCCGCCAACAGCGACGATGAATTCGCCTTCGTTAACGTTGACACCTGGTTCAGCAAGCGGTGAATCACAGCCTCTATCCCACGAGTCGCCACGAATAATGCGATCTATTCGATACGCGGTCTTTTTCTCGTCGAAGGAAATATCCGCACCCAAAAATCCTTGTTGGTAATAAGGCGGATGACGATGATCACCAAGGAATTCATAAACGTGAGAAGTTCCTAGCTCGCCGTGCATTTCCCAAATCAGGTCGGATAATTCACTGCGCGTTCTGACTAATGGGAGCAGCTTCGCATAACGCTTATGAACAAACGGCCAATCAATGTCGGACATTTTCTCGTCCCAGAATTGATCAATTTGCATGCGCCAAGCTTCATCATACATTTGCTGCCATTCTTGCTTTGGTTCAACAAGAACATGCGCACGTCCAAGATCAACCCATCCAGTCTTACGTCCAACTTCATCAGAGACAGCAGGTGCTGCGTCAGCCGGCAACGGTGCCAAAGCGTCGATAACTCTGACTTTGTTTCTGCTGCGATAAAACAGACTGCGATGATCGTTGGCAAGTCTAATCTTTTCGGCATCAGTCGCTAAAGTTACCAATTTTTGATCTTTGAGATCGTAAGCCATCAGTGTTCCCAAATTGGCGCCTTCACCCAGCAAATCGAAGTCACGACGAATACCTTTCACTGCAAGCTTGGTAAATATCACTCTGTCT
>JAKFVJ010000155.1 GCA_021732245.1 Candidatus Obscuribacterales bacterium
ACTTATACTGGTATAGTGAACACAAAGAGGGCATAGAAAGAAATGATAGATTGGAGTCAATGCCCAGCTGTGGAACATTGCCCAGATAAGGTAAGCGGTGCATGGGTCTTTGTTAGTACTAGGGTACCAGTCAAAGCGTTGTTTGAAAATTTTGAGGATGGAGCGACAATCGAG
Source organism: Candidatus Obscuribacterales bacterium (assembly GCA_021732245.1). Taxonomy (GTDB): domain Bacteria; phylum Cyanobacteriota; class Vampirovibrionia; order Obscuribacterales; family Obscuribacteraceae; genus SBAT01. Next base: position 175 of record JAKFVJ010000155.1, read on the forward strand.
AATTTTTTAGAATGGTTTCCTGGGGTCAGTCGCGATAAGGTGATGAGCGTTTTGGAATTCACCGAAAAAAGCTTGTTAACAGCTTAGTAATAGGAGCCAGCTCTGCGGATATTGTTTGATCAAGGAACTCCAGTGCCTTTGCGCCATTCCCTGAAGTCGCACACGGTATCAACTGCCTACGAATTAGGTTGGTCAGAGTTAAAAAATGGACAACTTCTACAAGAGGCAGAATTGCAATTTGATTTGTTCATTACGACGGATCAAAAGCTTCTGTACCAGCAAAACCTATCTAACCGAAAGCTGGCAATTTTGGTTCTTCCATTTGCAAGTTGGCCTAGACTTCAAGACCATGTCTCTCAAATTCAATCTGCCGTTGACAAAATTAAATCCGGAGAATATTTGGAGCTTAATTTCTAAGCCAAAGCTTGAGCTAACGGACCAGGCGGACGAACACGAATGCGCTCAGCTTAGGCGACGGTTTCAGCATCAAGCGCCCACACATACAAGCACGTATAAAACGCTGCGCGAATGTAAATTGAAAGTGCTGTCACGAAGACAACGGCAACAGCCCAGGTCAATGCGCCAAGCACAAACATCGGCGAAAGGAAATTGACGTGCTGATACCAGGCATAACCAAATCCAGCCAAGCCACCGAGATAGACAATGTAAGAAGTGACGCGGCATATCAAATCAACACCAACTTCACCCAAGCCTATTGTGAGCAAATTACCTTGAGCAATTTTGTCGGCACGCTTCAAAGCACCCCAGAAAGAAGTGCCTTCAATAACAATCGCCGGCAGAATTAGATGCCCGGCAAGTGTCCAGAATATTTCAATTACACCAGCTAGGAAATTGAAGCCAAAGCCGAATATGCCGACAGAACGTCTGTTGCGCATCCAGCCTGTAAGGCGTCTAGCCACAAAGGTAACAAGTCCTAAAACGATAATTGCCGGCAAGCTAAAAAAGACTGCCTTGGTAGCATCCGAGAATTTGCCTGAACCCGGACCTTCTGTCAGGTGCGTATAGACAAGTCCTGTCGTAACCCCTTCCAGGAAGCGGTTGGTGAGCCACCAGACAGCTGAAATGCCGAAAAACATCAATACAGCCTGCGTGTCCACATAGTGCGCTAATTGCCCAAAATCACTGCCAAAACCACTGGGATCAAGCGGTCCATTCAATCCAGTCAACCCGGCAAGCCCCGAAGCACCCTGGTGCTTGGCTCCTTCCAGCAAATTGGCAGCCTGCCCGGCTTTTTCCGGTATCAGGTGCTGTCCTTGCTTAAACTCGCCGACGGCGAAATAGCCCATTATGACGCCAAAGAAGATGTTTGTTAAAACAGTCAAAATAGACGGCAAGAGCAAACGCTTATCCTGCCAGCCCATCTTAATGCTGGCCATAACCATTTTGTATCCACGCCCAAACGATTCGAACATACTAAAAGCTTAGCTCCTGATTGGACAGGCTCGGAAGCGCTAGTAAGAGTATTAAAAGGGCGCTATCTGCCTGCCTGGCGCTATTCTAGCAGTTGCCAAGGTTTTGTCCAGCAGAATTTATCTTTATAGGATAACGGGCGCATGCAATGCGCCCCTACGAGGGCATTGCCCGGAGAAATGAAAGCAGTCAACTGCAATGCGTCCCTACGAAAACGCGAACCTGACCGCGAAGTTGCGCTGACGAACATATTTGCCGTACGGTTCTGTGTAGGGGCGCATTGTATGCGCCCTTGTCTTAAATGCCCTATCTCAAACCCTGCTCTACCTGCAAATCTTCACTTTCATAGAGACTATCGAGCATGTCCTTGTATTTTTCAGTAACGACTTTGCGTTTCACCTTGAGAGTTGGCGTCAATTCGTTGCCTTCAATCGAGAAATCCTTATCAAGAATAAGGAACTTCTTCACTTGAGAGAAACTAGCCAACGTTTGATTTTTACGGGCCACAACTGCCTCCACTTCTCTTTGAACTAGAGGATGATTTACCAACTCTTCAGGGCTGGAATAAGTAATCTGATTGTGTTTGGCAAATGCAGCCAGTCCGTCAGCACTGAGAGTGATAAGCGCCGTAATATATTTGCGACGATCGCCATAAGCCAAGACATGACTGATTAATGGCTCACCGACAAAGAGATTCTCCAAAGCTTGCGGAGCGACGTGTTTGCCACCAGCCGTGATGATGATGTCCTTCTTGCGATCAGTTATCTTCAAGCGTCCATCGGAATCAAATTCGCCAATGTCGCCTGTCATAAACCAACCATCAACAACTGCTTTTTTGGTAGCTTCTTCGTCCTTGTAATAGCCTGCAAATACTGAAGGTCCTTTTACAAGAATTTCGCCGTCTTCAGCAATCTTTATCTCAGCACCCGGCAATGGACGACCAACTGTACCGCGCTCGTTGTCTTGCGGACGGTTACCGCAAATTGGCGCAGCCGTTTCAGTCAATCCCCATCCTTCGACAATCGGCAGACCAACGGTGTCAAAGAAAAGATGCACTTCAGGAGAAAGTGGGGCAGCTCCCGAGCAGAAGAAGCGCAGGCGTCCACCAAAACGGCGGCGTATACGAGAGAAGACAAGTCTGTCTGCTACACGTAATTCACCGCGATAGATTTTGCGAATAATTTCTTGCGCGCCTTCGTTGGCATCAACAGCTTGCATCAAATGCGACTTCTGCGCATAACGATCAGCACGCTTGCCTAATGCCAATGCCCAGCGAATGAGATACTGCTGAGCTTGCGGCATATTGCGCACTTCAGTTTGAATACGATTGTAGATTTTTTCAAAGAAGCGCGGCACGCCATTCATTACAGTCGGGCGTACTTCCATCATATTCTGCGCAACTGTTTCCATCGACTCGGCATATGCCATGACAAATCCTTCGTAGATGCAGACAAACTGCCCGCACATACGCTCATATACGTGAGCTAACGGCAAGAAAGACAATCCGACATCGTCGGCATGGAATCCAACAAATACGCTGGCAGCCTGACAGACAGAATAGATATTGCGATGCAAAAGCATCACGCCTTTTGGAACGCCTGTGGTACCGGATGTGTAGACAATGGTGGCCATGTCATCAGGAGCAATGAGATCGATACGCTCTTTAAGAGCCTTAGGATTGTTCGGTAAATAGACTTCACCGTCTTTGACCAAATCATCAAAAGTCATCAACTTAACGCGCGGGTCATTGGTTTTGATATGACCATCCATCAAGACAATAAAACGCAATTGTGGTGGCAAAGTATCAAGCGAAAGAAGCTTGTTCAATTGATTTTGGTTTTCAACGAAAATGCCGACCGAGTCGCTGTGACGGACCAAATATTCAACTTCCGGCGATTGCAAAGTCGGATAGATTGGAATAGTCACGCCACCGACTGTCAAGATAGCCATATCAGCCCAGGTCCATTGCGGGCGATTGCTCGACAAGATAGACACCTTGTCGCCACGATTGACACCAAGTTTTAGAAGGGCTCCGGCAACAAGTTCTACAACTCGTCCGTGCTCTCGCCAGATGACGGGGCGATAACTGCCTGCCACCTTATGGAGAATTGCCGGGCGTTCGGCCATGGTTTTGACGCGTTCCCAGAATACATGCACTATTGTTTCGTGTTTCAACTTTGCAAAACTCCTAGCTAAAGCTGCCGTACTTCTATGATCTTATCGCGATTTTATTAATAGTTTAAGTACTTTTCTTCATCAGGCACGACTGATTAATCCAATTAAGATATGGCTGAAAGCCATCCGTTATGGGCAAGCTGACTATTTCTGGAATATCGTAGGTATGTAGTTCCTTTACCCTAACCATCAATTGATTCCAAGAAGATTTCGTGGTCTTGATAAGGAGCAGGACTTCGGCTTCCTGACAAACCTTACCTTCCCAAAAGAAAATCGAAGTGACACCAGGGATGATATTAGCGCAGGCTGCCAGATGCTCGGCAACCACAGTCGTGGCCAGGCTTTCCGCTATGTCCTTGGGAGACGTAACAAGGACGACAATCTCGTCACTGGACATTTTTATAGCCTGCCTCTTAGTAGCTCGAGCCCGGTTTCACTAATCAGTTCCGTCAGTAAATTTACCAGTTTTAGAAACGGTTCGGGTTGTAATCGTGGCATACGATATCTTCTATGCACGCGCAAAACCATCGTTGGAACCTTTAACTCACCAAGGCAATATTTTACGAAAGGTGTCAAATAGGTCTCCGGCTCTTCCGGTAGTACGGGTTCCAATGCTGACATGTGAAGTCTTGCTCTACCTGCAAAGTCATCATAATTTGAGCCTTCAGGACCCTGGACTGTCAGTTGCAAGCCAGGTGTGTCATGCCAGGATGCACCAGAAAGGACAACCACCATGCCGACTTCACCGACTTTGGTTATATCTGTAAATGCCCGCCCCAAAGGTGTTTTCCAATAGTGCATGGGATCAGCAACACAACAATATGAGCTGATTAGCGAATGGCACCGACTGAGTTTACTTAAGAGCGCCGCCAAAGAACCTGTATATGCTTCTTGCTCTTGAAATTGTCCTTCGTGGAAAAATGCCGTTGCGTGTGGCGCCACCACCAAGAGTGGCAGCTCCCCTCCAAAAAATTCGTAGTCGGCTTCACCGTCAGGTGGCAGTTGCTCGTAATGTTCTGACAAGAGCCTCTCGTATTGCAAAGCCCAATTTAGAGGGTCTTGCTGCGGAGCTTCGCCAATCAGAAATTCCAGCGCACGGTCGACATCGTCAAAACGTGCCTTCGAGTGTGAAACAACCCAGGGCGAAAAAGGCGACTGTCCGACAACAGTCACCATCTTGCCTCGGCGATAAGCGTAAAACATCTCCATGGCTGTTCCATAACTTGGCTTATTGAGATTAGCCAAGAGCGCATCGCACTGATCAATTAGGTTAAGCGACTGGCGCACCCGTCTTTCAATTGCCAGGTTTTTCTCATCGGCAAAAAAGGCAAATTCCAAAGGATTTAAAACTCTAAAGCCACTTTGTTGCAAGCGTGTGGTTGCCTTAGAGCGCCAATCTGGCAAAAGTGCCGGATCTACCAGAAATTGCTCCGGGTCTATTGTGCTTCCACTTAAGTAAATTGATGAGATCATGGTTTATCTATGATGTTATAAAATTGATAGTCATGCAACTGGTAGCCTTCCTATTATCGATCTTTCTGACCATTTCGGCGGCTTCATGTTCCCTTAGAGGGGCTGAAACCCTTGAGGCTAGGGACTTAGACCAGGGTCAGGTCTTAGAGGCTCAAAGTCAACATTTAAGGCATGTGCAGGTCACTATCAGTGCTCCAGTCCTTAAAATCCTCCCCGATGACACCCAGGGTATACCCCACGAGCGCTTCTTGATTGCCCTGAAAAACGGCACATCAATATTAATAGCCCATGATACGCGTCTGGCTCCCCGAGTTCCCATACAAGTGGGCGACAAGCTAAAAATTTGCGGTGAATACATCTGGAACGAAAAAGGCGGAGTCATCCACTGGACTCACCATTCGATAGGCAATATCCACCCCGGCGGATTTATCGAGCTAAACGGCCAGCGGTACGAGTAAGGATCGTCACCCTGAGGGCACCGAAGGGTCTCGCATGTTAACTTGTGATGTCCTCGTAGGGGCGCATTGCATGCGCCCTTTCTCATTTACCCGCAATCGCTCCAGCAATTTTCGGCGTGATGAACCACTTAAGGATGCCTGGTGCTGTCGGCGGAATACTTGTTACATCAATTCTGCAAACACCGGCCTTTTTAAATGGAATGTCTAATTCAGGACCAGCCCAAAGCATGGTGCCTGCCAAACGTCCCATATCCGGTTCGTGACCGACTAAGAATACCTGTTGAGCATTTTTTTGTTCACGAAGAAACTTATAGAGATCACTAGCCGTGCCACCAGGACACAATGCCTCGCAAACTTTCACATCACGCGTCACACCAAAAACTTCAGCAAGAATTTCAGCTGTTTGGCGCGCTCTCACTAAAGTGCTGCTTACGATCAAATCCGGTTTGACACCAAGACGCCGCAACCCCAAACCAACAATTTTGGTTTCAGTGCATCCTTCATCTGTCAGCGGGCGCTGACTATCATCTGTAATTTCTCCGCCGATGCGGTTTCCGGCAATGCCATGTCGAATCAAATAAATTTTCATAGGCGGATATTTTAGCCGCTTTATAACTGGCAATTGAATTGATTATTGCATTTGTTTTCCGACCACTCCGCTATAATCTTATCCATTATGAGCAACGTGCCTCGCATTATGGGTCTTGACGTTGGTGATCGCCGTATTGGCATCGCCATTTCCGATCCACTTGGCATAACGTCTGCAGGCATTCAGACACTTGAACGCACCAATATGCGAACAGATATCTCAGCGATATCCGAAATTGCCAAGCGCCACTGTGCTGTAGAAATTGTTGTCGGACTTCCAAAAAACATGGACGGCTCAATTGGTGAACAGGCGCAAAAAGTTCAAGCCTTCGCACGCAAATTAGCGCGTGCTACAGGATTGCCGATTATTTACGAAGACGAACGTCTTACAACAGTCTCTGCAATCCGTACCCTAACTCTGCAAGGCGTCAAAACC
>JAKFVJ010000156.1 GCA_021732245.1 Candidatus Obscuribacterales bacterium
GCACGATGCCGTCAATTGAGCCGCGCATGCTGGCGACAACAGGTAATACATACCGATCATTTCGCTTGGTGAAAATGGGCTCTTGCAAAACTTTTGATTGCGCATTCTTATGAATTATTTTGGTCAGTTCATCGCGTATTTGATTATCGAGATGATGAACTTGCCTGCGCAATTGATTAAGAGTGGGACTGGCACTATCTTTGACTTCGCCATCGTCTTCAATTGCTGCTTGAATCTCATTGGCTAGTTTTTCCAGTGAAAATAATTCGTTTGCAAATTTTGTAAGTTGTGGAAAACTTGCTTTGTCCAAAAGCGATAAGCTCGACCGTGTAAGTCTTGTTGCTGTAAGAGCATGTTTGATAAAAGCAAGTTCTTTGCCCGATAGTGATGCTCCGGCCTTCAGGCGTTGAATTGTTTCTGTTAGATCAGGCAGTTGTTCGAAGTTGAAACCCGATCTGCTTTCAATAAGACTTGCTGCTTCTTTGGTTTCTTCCAAAAGAATTTGGCAGACATTGAGCCCTGAAGAAGGCATGAGGTTTAAGCAGAGTTCGCGACTTTGAGCAGTATGCGCTTCATCGGCAAGCAAAGATTTCAGCCTGTCCCATTCAAGAGCGCGTAATGTGCGGGTGCGGCAGTCTTGCCTTGTACTAACCAAGGTCGTTATTAGTTGAGTTCTGAATTTACCGGCATAGGCACTGTCGCTTCCGGCAATTCAATTGTCGGTGCAACTTGAGTGACAGTCGGCGAAGGCGTTGGCTCAATAGGAGTCAGCGTGTTAATGCCCATGCTGCCCATGAGTTTCTTCAGGCGAATTCTTTGCAGTTCATAGCAGCGATTGTTACGCTTATGAACAACGCCTATGCGTTCTAACTGCTTAATGGCTTCCAAGTGGTCTGTGGGGACGTCCGCAACTTCAACGGTTCCTCTGGTTTCTAGCCAATTAATGGTTGGCGATAGAATCCTCAAAAGCTTGACCATCGGCTGCTCGAACATAGATGTCATATCCTCACCTCCACGTGGATTATGATTTTAACATCTTTACAACCAATTTGTCCCATAATACAGGGCTGGCAAGGGACATAAGAATCCAGCTATCGCTTTAATAGCCTGCTTTTGCGGGCTGTTTGCCTTTGACAATGGCAACCCCTGCTGATGTGCCCAGGCGTGTAGCACCGGCATCTATAAGGGTCTGCGCCTTTTCCAGATCACGAATGCCGGCACTGGCTTTGATGCCCAGCGAGCTGCCGGCGATAGCCTTCTTGATCAATTGAATGTCTTCTACTGTTGCGCCCTTGCCGTCTTTGACAAAGCCGGTTGAAGTTTTGACCATGGCTGCTTCTGCCTTTACGCATGCAATAGCTGCTGCGGTTTTCTCTTCGTCAGTCAACAGATCACATTCGATAATTACTTTGACAGGTGCGCCTTTGGATACTTTCACTATTGAGCGAATTTCGTCTGTGACATAGTCGATTTCGCCATCTTTGAGAGCGCCGATGTTAATAACCAAATCAAGCTCTTCTGCGCCTTCAGAAATTGCACGTTGTGCTTCGGCAATTTTGATATCTGTGAGATTGGCTCCCAGAGGGAATCCTATTACGCAAGCAACAGCCACTTTGCTGGAAGACAACTCTTTTACAGCCTGACGAACATGGCAAGGATTGACGCACACGGAGTAGAAATTATGCTCCTTAGCTTCTTCGCAAAGCTTGGTTATCTCAGCACGAGTGGCTTGTGGGCTCAAAAGTGTGTGATCTATGTATTTGGCAATATCCTGGCTCACGGGTCGTCCCCCTTGCAAAAGGTCTATGAAGGCGACAATTATAGCGCTTTGAAAGCCGGGATATGCCTTTTAACAGGCTTCCTTATGGAGCTTTCAGCTTAGCGGCAATTTTGGCTACGTTGCGCCCTATATCCATGACCGCTTGTTGTTGCTTTTCGTCCTTTAGACTTCCACTATCGTTAAAAGCTTCATTAGCTTTGCTGACAGCAATCTGTTCGGGAATTACCAGCGAAAAGATGTTATTGAAGATTGCCCGCACGTGAACTAACCCGCGCAAGCCGCCTAAAGCTCCTGGAGAAGCGCTCATGAGACCAACTACTTTGCCTTTAAAACAAGCCAGATTGCCTTCGCCCTGCACGGGACGCGATGCCCAATCGATAGCATTTTTCAAAGCTGCCGTAATTGAGCTGTTGTACTCAGGAGCTGAAATCAAAAAGCCGTCGTGACTTAACATCAAGTCTTTGAGTTTGCGTGCACCTGGTGGCAGTCCGTCGGCATCTTCATGATCTTGATTGAAGATTGGCAAATCAAAATCAGCAAGATCTATGAAAGTGGTATCAGCACCGGCTTCTTTCGCACCTGCTTCGGCAATTTTTACAAGCTTTTTGTTGAACGAGTTTTTTCGCAGCGAGCCTGCGAAGACGAGCAACTTCGGTTTAGTTGACATTTTGACTACTCCTTGCCTCTTTGTCATAAGAGTTCAGTTATGTCACTCTGAGTGAAACGAAGAGTCTCACAAGTTAAGAAGCGAGATTCTTCGCTTCGCTCAGAATGACGTTACAGTGTTGTGACTCATTGCGGGTTTACTGAGTTTCCTATGCGTTGCTGGGTACTTCGCGAGTTGCTTTTTCCCAGTAAGCAATATTGCTGTGGTATTCCTGCAGGCTCTTCACTGCCAATGGACCAGCTTGTAGAGCAGAAATACCGGATACGGTCGCCCGGGCACCAGATAAGGTTGTCACTACAGGGACGTTGTAATTGATTGATGCTTGTCGAATTACTTGATCGTCGACATGCGCAGTACGTCCCGATGGGATGTTAATGACTAGATTGATCTCGCCGTTTTTAATTCGGTCAACCAAGTTAGGTCTGCCTTCGGAAACTTTGTTGACGGTCACTACAGGAATGCCGCCGGATCTGACAACGGATGCTGTTCCCCGTGTGGCCACAAGTTCAAAGCCTAATTGATAAAGACTTTGTGCAATAGGCACCACTTCTTGTTTGTAGTGATCCGACACGCTTATGAAAACACGTCCTTTGACAGGCAGATCGTGACTGGCGGCAAGTTGTGCTTTTGCAAATGCCAGTCCAAACTGAGAGGCAACTCCCATTACTTCGCCTGTCGAGCGCATTTCCGGACCAAGAGCAATTTGCGCGCCTGGAAAACGCTTGAACGGAATGACCACGGATTTGACAGAAACATGTGGCGGAATTAGACGTTGGCTTATATTCAATTCGGAAAGCTTTTTGCCTGCCATAACTTTCGCTGCTAGTTTTGCCCATGGAACACCTGTCGCCTTCGATACAAAAGGCACCGTGCGACTGGCTCGTGGATTGACTTCCAGAACATAGAGCAATTCGTCTTTCACGGCAAATTGAATATTCATCAAACCAACTACCTTGAGTTCGCGTGATAATGATTCTGTTGCTGAGCGAATTTCTTCAAGCGTTTTCAGCGGAATGGATTGAGTCGGCAAAACGCAGGTGCTGTCGCCGGAGTGCACGCCTGCTTGTTCGATGTGCTCCATGATACCGGCAATGATTGTTTCTTGCCCATCGCAAATTGCATCGACGTCAATTTCAATTGCGTTTTCCAGGAATTTGTCGATAAGCACTGGACGGTCCGGCTCAATGCGCAGGGCAGTGGAAAGCCAGCGTTGCAATTCGTCTTCGCTGTAGAGAATTTCCATTGCTCGACCACCAAGCACATAACTTGGTCTGACTAGAACCGGATAACCAACTTCCCTGGCGATGCGTTGTGCCTCTTCCATGCTGTAGGCAGTTGAGCCAGGCGGCTGACGCAATCCGAGTTTCTTTATCATGTCGTTGAAGAGGGCTCTGTCTTCAGCTCTGTCGATTGACTCCGGAGCCGTGCCAAGAATTTTTATGCCGCGAGCTTCCAGTCCGCGTGATAATTTAAGTGGAGTTTGTCCGCCGAGTTGAACAATTACACCAAGCGGCTTTTCTTCCATGGCAATGTGCGTGATGTCTTCCAGCGTCAGAGGTTCAAAGTAGAGCCTGTCTGAAACGTCGTAATCGGTAGAAACAGTTTCCGGGTTGGAGTTGACCATAATGGCTTCCAGTCCCATTTCACGCAAAGCTAGACTTGCTTGTACGCAGCAATAGTCAAACTCAATGCCTTGACCAATGCGGTTTGGACCGCCGCCAAGGATAATTACCTTTTGCTTGTCTGAAGGCGGAACTTCAGATTCTTTCTCGTAGGTTGAATAGAGGTAAGGAGTGGAGGCAAGAAATTCTGCCGCGCAAGTATCTACTGTTTTGTAAGTGGGGAAAATCTTGAATTGCGAACGCAGCTCAAATACTTGATCCTCACTTACTTTCTTGCCGTCTCTGCTAATGGCATGTGCAATTTGTCTGTCGGAAAATCCAAGTTGTTTCAAATGAGTCAAATAGGCTTTGTCCAAGTCATTCAAGCTCTTGCCGTTTAGTTGTTTGGTCTCTTGCCAAATTTCCAGCAAGTTGTCGAGGAACCAAGGATCGATGTTTGTCAGCTCGTCAATTTCATCCAAAGACAATCCGGCTTCAAAGGCGCCAAAAATATCTGTTAGTCGGTGGCGATTTGGAACAGATAAGCGCTTACGCCATTCGCTGGCATCGGCTTCCAGTCTTGAAGGTATTGCTGTAAATCCATTTAGTCCCAATTCCAGTCCTCGCAAAGCCTTTTGCATGGATTCCTGGAAGGTGCGGCCGATTGCCATTACTTCACCGACGGATTTCATCTGTGTCGTAAGAGTGTTATCGGCTCCTGCGAATTTCTCGAAATTGAAGCGTGGAATTTTAGTAATTACATAGTCAATTACAGGCTCGAATGAGGCTGGCGTCGACTTGGTAATGTCGTTGGGGATTTCATCGAGGGTCAGACCAACTGCTAATTTAGCGGCAATTTTGGCAATCGGATATCCAGTCGCTTTGCTTGCTAATGCTGATGAACGCGAAACGCGCGGATTCATTTCAATAACTACAATACGCCCTGTTTCAGGACATACGCCGAATTGAATATTTGAGCCGCCAGTGTCTACACCGACTGCGCGAATTACTTTTATTGCTGCGTTACGTAGCTCCTGATATTCTTTGTCACTTATTGTCTGCAATGGCGCAACGGTTATGGAGTCGCCTGTATGCACGCCCATAGGATCAAAGTTTTCAATCGAGCAGATGATTACCACGTTGTCCTGGCAATCACGCATTACTTCCAATTCGAGTTCTTTCCAGCCAAGGACACTTTCTTCCAGCAATATTTCATTGACTGGGCTGGCATTTAGTCCGGATTGAGCAATGTCATCCAGCTCTTCCTGATTGTAGGCAATACCACCGCCGGCGCCGCCGAGAGTAAACGCCGGACGAATAATGATGGGAAAACCAATTTCATTGGCAATGTCTTTTACATCGCCCAACTTTCTAGCAATGCCGGATTTTGGTACATACAATCCAATCTCAAGCATTTTAGCTTTGAAGAGATCGCGATCTTCTGCCAGTTTAATTGCTTTGAGTTTGGCGCCGATAAGTTCAACACTGTGCTCTTCCAGAAAACCGGATTCAGCTAACTCAACAGCTACGTTCAAAGCTGTTTGACCGCCCATGGTCGGCAAAAGCGCATCAGGCTTTTCTCTTTTGATGACCTCGCGCGCAACAGATGCTGTTACCGGTTCGATATATGTTCTATCCGCCACTTCCGGATCAGTCATGATCGTTGCCGGATTGGAGTTAATAAGGACGACTTCAAAACCCTCTTCTTTGAGCGCCTTGCAAGCCTGCGTCCCGGAATAGTCGAATTCGCAAGCCTGACCAATCGTTATCGGACCAGCCCCCAAAACCAGAATCTTTTTCAAGTCGGTACGTTTAGGCATATGTCCAATCTCAATGCGAGGTGAAAACACTGACAGTGTACTAGTTTTGCTCGTGAGATTTTACCACTTGACATCAGGTCTCCATGTTTTGAAATATTAGATCGGTTGGTACATGACTAGTAACGGCTTATCTTTGAAACTGGGTCTTAAATGCAAGCTCACGGTGGCTCATTTACAAAAAAATTGGCGCAACTGTCTCTTGCAGTATTTCTTTGCGTGGCCATGCCTTGTCCGTCGGGATTCACCCAGCCGGAACGAAACGACCAGGGGGTTCTTGTTCGCGAGCTGAAATTGCCCGTGTACGAATGGTCGGATAAAACCAAAAACGAACAAGCAGTCGTCATTGCCATTCACGGTCTAATGAAACACGGCGCTGCCTACGATAAGCTCGGCGGCTATTTGGCCGACAAAGGCTATGTAGTTGTTGCTCAAGATTTGCGCGGCTATGGACGCTGGCACGACGACAAAGGCAATTTCAAAGGCGGAGACAAAGTAAGCTACGAAAAATCTTACGAGGATTTGGTAAATCTGGCAGCACGCATGCGCTCGTTGTATCCCAATCGACCGATGTTCTGTATTGGTGAAAGTCTTGGCGCAGACCTTGCTCTTCATTTGGCCGGCGTTCGCCCGGATCTAACAGACGGGCTGATTCTTTCCGCCCCGGCAATCGCTCATCACCATTCATTGTGTAAGCAGATGGTTGTTGACGCTGCGAAGTTTTGCACCAATCCGAAGCGTGAATTCAACATGGAGCCCTACATCAAGACGTATACCTCTGACGACAAGAGAATTACCGACGAAGCCTTGCAAGATCCTTTGACGCGTCGCTCTCTAAATCTCAAAGCTC
>JAKFVJ010000496.1 GCA_021732245.1 Candidatus Obscuribacterales bacterium
AGAAGAAGCAGGCGCTGAGCGCGTGGCTGCCGACTCGCAATATGCTCGCAAAGCTGCTGCTGCCCGCAAGGCTGAAGCAGAGCAAGCACAAGCATTGCAATTGGCTGAGCAAAAAGCTAACGAAGCTCGCATCATTGCAGAAAAGCTGGAAGCTGCTCGCTTAGCTTCAGAAAGACTGACTGCAGAAAAAGCTGCCGCTGACAAAGCCGCCACTGAGCGTTCACTAGTAGCTGCTAGATTAGGTTCTGAAAGACAAGCCGCTGAAAGATTGGCTGCCGAGCGTCGTGCTGCAGAACAAGCTGCCGCCGAGCGCGCCAATGCTGAACTTGCAGCTAGTCGCGATCTAGTATCAGATGTAGCAATGGAAGATACGGCCGCTGCAGCTCGCGCTGCCAGCCAGAACCGCATTGCAGTTAGCGCTGCGCAAACAGCTCAAACAGAAATGGCCCGTCAGGCACAAATAGCCAAGCAAAATCTTGAGCTACAAAAAGCCGAGCTGGAAAAGCTGCAAGCTGAAAGAGAAAGATTGGAACAGCAATTAGCTGAAGAAAAAGCTGCGGCTCAACGTGCTCAAGCATTGAGAGTGCAAGCTCAGCAGCAGGCTTCGAACAACGGCTTAATTGCTGAACAAGAAGCAGCAAGAAAAGCAGCTCAGGAAAAAGCTAGCCTTGATCGTCAAATAGCGATGGAAAAGGCAGCCGCTGAAAGAGCAGCGATGGAAAGCCAAGCAGCCGAACAGCGTTTGGCATTAGAAAAAGCCAGAGCACAAAGAATTGCCGCTGAAACTGCCGCAGCCAAAAAAGCCGAAGCAATGAAAGTAATTGCTCAGTCAACAACTAAGGTAGCTCCTATAATAGCAACCGGAAGCGTCCTACCCACTGCACAGCCTGCGTTAGAAGGTGATCTTGCGCCTATAACCATGCCGTCAGGATTTGCTGATCAAACAGCATTGAATACTTTGCTGGAAGAAATCAAAGCAAGCGGACCGCAAAACAACAACGGTCTGGCTGTAAGAATCAACCAATTGGCAGAACGTTATTTAGGCAAAGGCGATCTGGTTAGCGCCGAGAATATCTTCAAGCAAACACTCAATGCATACGATCGCGTTGGTGCTTTGGATACACCGGCAAGCGCTACATTGTCGAGCAACCTGGCAGGACTTTATTTCAGCCAGAGAAAATATCAGGAATGCCAACTTATGTATGAACGTTCACTTCGTGTGTACGAACATACGCTTGGTCTCAAGCATCCTTATGTATCCGGCGCTGTAAATAACCTGGCCATTGTTCTCATTCAACAAGGCAAGTATAAGGAAGCAGAAAATCTCTACCAAAACGTTCTTTCTCTCCGCGAGAAAACACTTGGTCCGGATGATCTCTCCGTTGCTGAAAGCTTGTTCGAATTGGGCAGCTATTATCTGAACCGCAAAGACTTCCCGCAATCAGAGAAGCTCATCAAGCGCGCCCTGGCTATAAGAAGCAACAAGCTTCCTGAAAGAAACCCGGAAGTTATCGCTACCCTCAATTGCTACGTTAAGGTCTTGCGCCTGAACAACCGCAATAGAGAAGCCGATCAAATAGAAGCTCGCGCAGTTGCTGCACGTATGAAACACGCCGGCATGTAACAAAATCGCTTTGGCGATTTTGTTATCCTGAGCGAACAAATAGACGACCCTGTGGGTCGTCTATTGTGAGTCGAAGGATCTTGTTGTAGGGGCGCATTGCATGCGCCCTTTCCGAGGACAACTAAAATCTGTTTATGTACTAACCAACACGTTAGTAAAAATACTATCGCTTACTTGCAGTCCCGCATTGCGCCAAATACCAGTCTATAGTTTCCTTGAGCCCCTTCTCAAAAGAAGTCTGCGCTTCAAAGCCAAAGAACTTCTTCGCTCTAGATGTATCAAGCTTTCTGCGCGGCTGTCCATTTGGCTTTGATTTATCCCAAACAATCTCACCTTTGAAATCAGTCAATCTCGCAACCAACTCAGTCAGGTCCTTTATGGAAATCTCAAAACCCGATCCCAAATTAACCGGTTCGGATTCGTTGTATTTTTCCGCAGCCAAAACAATGCCTTCTGCACAATCTTCTACATACAGGAACTCTCTTGTCGGGCTGCCATCGCCCCAAGCAACAACTTGCTTTTCGTTTTTTTCTTTTGCTTCAACGAACTTGCGTATTAATGCTGGAATGACATGTGACGACGAAGGATCAAAATTGTCACCAGGTCCATATAGATTCACAGGCATTAAGTAAACAGCATTGTAGTTGTACTGCTGCCTGTACGACTGGGCTTGCACCAGAAGCATCTTCTTAGCTAGACCATACGGTGCATTTGTTTCCTCCGGATAGCCCAGCCAAAGATCTTCTTCTTTGAAAGGAATTGGTACCACTTTAGGATATGCGCAAATAGTCCCTATTGCCACAAACTTGTCCACTCCGGCTTTGCGCGCCTCTTCCATAAGCATTACGCCCATGACCATATTTTCGTAGTAGAACCTGCCGGGGTTTTCTCTATTGGCACCGATGCCACCAACAACTGCAGCTAAGTGAATAATCAAGTCCGGACGAAGATCGGCCATTAATTGGCGAACGTCGTTTTGTTCAATTAGGTCGTATTCCTTGTGTGAAGGCGCTAATACGTCATCCACGCCTCTTCCTTTGAGAGCATGAACGAGTCGTTTCCCGAGGAAACCTGAACCCCCAGTGACAAGAACACGTTTGTATGGAAAATTGACCATGTAAGAAGTCATAATACAACATGCTGAGGTCGAGTCCGATAACCTCCGACTCCTGACAATCAATTCGTTGCTCAGCCGGGTAAAATGATCTAAACAGCGTCCATGAACAGTAATCACGGGGTTCCAAGATGAAAAAGCGCGTACTCATAACCGGTATAACAGGCATGGCCGGTTCACATCTGGCGGATTTGTTATTAGCAGAAGCCCCGGACTATGAAATCTTCGGCACCAAGCGCTGGCGCAGTTCTTTAACCAACGTCGCTCATTTAGAAGGCAAGGTCAAGTTTATTGACTGCAACTTGACTGACAGTACAGCATGCCTGAAGCTCATCGAAACAACACGCCCAGATTATGTCTTTCACCTGGCTGCCCAAAGTTTTGTACCACACTCCTGGCAGAACCCCAACGCTACTTTGAGTGACAACATCATGATGCAACTGCATCTTTTTGAAGCAATCAGATCAGTAGGCATTGATCCTGTAATTCAAATAGCACTGAGCTCTGAAGAATACGGCAAAGTTTTGCCACATGAAGCGCCTGTCAACGAAAACAATCCGTTGCGACCATTAAGTCCCTATGCGGTAAGCAAAGTCGCTCAAGACATGCTTGCTTATCAATACAATCAAAGTTATGGATTTAAAACCATTCGCACCAGAGCCTTCAATCACGAAGGACCAAGACGCGGCGAGGTGTTTGTAACATCCAACTTTGCAAAGCAAATTGCTGAAATAGAAGCAGGACTAAAGCCACCACAATTGAAAGTCGGCAATCTAAATGCCAGGCGCGACTGGAGCGATGTAAGAGACGTTGCTCGCGCCTACTGGCTATCAGTTCAACACTGCGTACCTGGAGAAGAATATGTAATTGCCTCTGGACAGACTCGTTCAATACAAGAGCTTTTGGATTTCTTATTAAGCCAAACAAAATCCAAGATAGAAGTCGTCGTCGATCCGACCAGGTTGCGTCCGTCTGACGTAGAGCTTTTGCAGGGCGATCCAAGCAAATTCATCAAAGCCACCGGCTGGAAACCACGCTACACATTTGAACAAACTATGGGTGATTTGCTCGAATACTGGCGCGAGCAAATTCGCAGTGGATCTACTGCAATTAGTGTCTCCTAATTACTTGCAATCGACTAGCAACTGAGCGAATCTTTGTGACACGGGAAGTTCAAGTGCTTCTTCCAGCCAAAGAAATTGTCCTTGTGGATTTAATTCAAAGAATACGAACTGACCATCCGATGTCAAGGCAAAATCAAAGGCAGCATAGACCAATCCCAAATCTGCCATTAGCTTACGGCACTTAGACTCAATGTCGTCCGGTAATTTGAACTTGCTTAGTTTGTTATTCCGAGCCACACGCCAATCTAATTTGGCTCCTTCTTCCTGTGGTTCAATTTTGACTGCAAAGATATCATCGCCAACAACCATGACTCTTAAGTCACAGGTCTTTTCAATTTTCTCCTGGAAAAGCTGCAATGAATACTTGGCTTGTTCCAAATGTGCAAAATCTGTTTGACGAAATTCCAGAGTGGGCATTCCTCTCGGTTGTTCTTGTTCGGGAAAATACTGCCAGCTCGCCTCATCGATAAGTTTGTAGATGATCCTATTTGAAAATCGTTCAGCGAATTGCTTTATCAATTTGGGATCATTGCTGACTAAAGTATGCGGAATTTTCAATCCGGCATCCTGAGCAATTTTCAGTTGATGCAGTTTTATCAACGCCTCCTGTTGCGCATGCGGGTTATTCACCCAAAAGGCTTTCGACAGAGTTCTATAAATCCCCTCAAGCGCCCTTCCAGACTCCCAATTGACCAAAGCTTCAAGCCACCTCTTGGGCATACTACCGCTCTTCGGAATACCTGGGCGTCTGTACCAAATTGAATCAAACGCACCTAATTCAAATGTCTGAGAATCGTGTGAGACCAGGCTGGCACACTCATTGCCGCCCAGCTCAAACCCCAGCGAACTTTCTTGCGGAATCTTGCGTGCAGACCAGACAACAACTTTGCACTTAAGCTTGTCCAACTCGTCACAGACAGCGCAAGTATGAACATCTTTATCAGGTGCCAAAATGAGAATACTTCTGCTCATAAATTGTCATCACAAACGGCAGAAGCCACATCGCAAATAGGATCTGAATATTTGGACCACAGCGGTGCGGAAATGTTATCAGGCTCACCCCACATAATATCCGCGTATTCGTTGGTGTGACGTAACCACCAGGCACGTAAAAAAAAGGGCACCAAATCAGCTTGCTGAGTATTGTCCATGTAGCCTATATTACATCAAGGAAGAACTTTCCAGAAAACTGCTCACAAAAACTACTATGAACTGCTGATAAAATTTATAGTGTGATTAGCAAAAATAACAACGCGAAGAAAGTGCTGCTCATCAGCTTAGATGGGCTATCAGCCAACGAGTTTAAGTATCTATCAACCAATTTTGGTTTTCTCGAAGAGCATAGCAACTGCGACATCAGCAAACTATCGAGCAATACCTTGAACTCAGCCCATGGAACCTGGGGTGAAATTCTTTCAGGGAGTCCCTGGTGGGAATCAGGATGTGTGGGCTACGCATTTCCCAGACATAGTCTTAACGACTTAGAAATAGGCACCGAGTCTTCTTACCAATTTCACTCCATGTTGACGCAAGTTCCGACTCTCGTAGTGAACGTACCCTTATTAGAACCCCAAAACAGGTTATGGCTTTCCGATGGGACAAACGCAAGTTCCAGAGTAAACCCCAATAAGCTTGCTATTCAAGAACCATTCAAGTCGTATCAAGCCCGCCCGTTTACATCGCCATCCTATTATTTTGGGAAGACAAAGGAAGGCACCCGGCTCTGTCTTGAAATCGAAAAGCAAAGACTTACTTGCGCTGAGTCTTTGGCGCTGCAAGATAACTGGCGACTTGGAATTGTTCGGTTAACTGCTTTCGATCAATTAGCTCACTTACTTGGTCCTCATTACCTGCGCGATACATCTCTAGCTGTTCATTCAGCAATTGAATCATTCATCAGCAAAGCAGGAGAAAGCCTCAAGAGAATTATTCAGTCTGCAGAACCAACAACCATTGCCGTAGTCTCTGCATACTCTCACGTCGAATGCAAAAAGCGCGTGAATCTGAATCAGGTTATGACGCAATTGGGACTGTGCAAACTTCTAGATAAAGCAACCGTACAAAAAGAGCAAGCCTTGCGCTATCAATCAGCGACTGCGCTATCCAATAGAATAGACACATCACCACTAATTTCTACAACAAATATTTTTGTTGAAGAATCTTGCATAGCGGCTTCGCCCGTGCAAGGCGCTGTTTATATAAACAAAAAAGATCGATTTAAAAATGGGCTAATAGACATAAATGAACAGGTCTCTAAAACCAATGAAATCGCATCACAACTAAAGTCCGCATTATGCGAAGCCGGCATCAATAATATCAATATAGAGTCACCGCCATCAAAGACGTTGGCTCCCGATTTAATGATTTATGCAGAGGGCGTGGATTTCCACAATCTATACGACGCACCCGCAGTAGATGCTTTTAGTCACCCCAAAAGCTGTCATTCAACCACCGGCTTTGTTTGCATGAAAAACAATAATTCAACTGATTTGAGCTATACATCACTACATAGCCTGCTGGAAGGGAGACTAAATTGAGCTCGCACGTCTATATTCTGGGCAGTCATCTTTATCATCTTCAATCAAAAGATGACAAGCTTTTGGAAATTTTGAATAGGCTTCTACCAAATTATGACGGCGACATACAAATAGATATTTTGAGCAATGGTAAAGTCGAAACAATTGATCTTGACGGACCACTTGCCATAAGAGGATTGGATCAGTCCTTGTTTGCCAAAGACGATCCGGTAATTGCTCTAATTGCACTATTAGACCGTTGTCTAGCCGATCATGCAGGCTACTTATGGATTGACGCCTCAGCCCTACTGACTCCTCAAGGCTCCCT
>JAKFVJ010000063.1 GCA_021732245.1 Candidatus Obscuribacterales bacterium
GACCATTACCATGGATGTTTCAGCGCAGGAAACCCAGGGCAAAGAAGGCTTTCCAGGCGTCGGAAGCATTGAGCAGTGGCAATCGTCAAAGCCTGAATTCCAAGCCGGACTGGCAGATATGAAAACCAAGCAATACCAAAGAGCAATTGAACACTTCAATGCTGCTATTGCACTTTACCCATACGAACACAAATACTTCTTTCACTTGGGGAGAGCAATTGAAGCCTCAGGAGGAAAGCTGGAAGACGCAGAAGCAGCGTACCGTAAGGCACTCAGCCTAAAGTCAGACGATTGGAAAGCCTGGCACCGCCTATCCAGCGTATTGTACGTTCAGAAGAAATACTCAGAGGCGCGAGATGCAGTCGGCAGTGCCATTCAATTGGATGTGCCTCCCAAAGACAAGCTAAAGCTGGAGACGGAGCTTAAGACAATCACAAGCATGATGAATGGCGGACGCGATCTAGATGTTCAACCTTTGAGTGACATCGACGAGTCAGACTAGTGGATTCCTATCTCTATTGTTACTGCTGAGGCCGCCTGCGAAGCTAGAGCATCGCCAGGCAACCGTTATCAGCCACAAAAGGGTCCAGCTGCCCCACAATTGGACTACAACCGCCTTCAGGTAATTACAGTTCGATACACCCACGATAGTATAAACAACTCAAGTAATTGTTTCTCGTTTAGACTAGTTGTTTAGGGGATTCAAATTCCAATGGAATCAAGCATTGAAAGAGAGCTTATAAAGTCCTGCCCTACGTGCGGCTCGGACTTTCCTGGCATAAATGACACCTGTCCCTTGGACGGCACCAAGCTACAGCTGAAGGACTCGCTCATCGGCACAACGCTAGCTGGGCGGTACAAAATCTTGTCCAAGATCGGACGAGGCGGCATGAGCGTCGTCTACAAAGGCCAGCACTTGCTCATGGACCGCATTGTGGCAATTAAAATGCTGCATGCAGACTTAATAAGCGACCCGGTTACTATCAGCCGCTTCCAGCAGGAAGCGAAGGCCGTCAGCGCACTTACGCATCCTAACGTCATTTTGGTATTCGACTTCGGTCTTTCTTCGCAAGGCTTGCCCTATCTGGTAATGGACTATCTTCAGGGCGAGAGCCTGTCCGATATTGTCAAACAACAGAAGCACCTGCCAGTAAAACGCTGCGTAGAAATTTTCACGCAAGCCTGCGACGCGCTCACACATGCCCACCACAAAGGCATAATCCACCGAGACATCAAGCCGGCAAACATCATGCTCACAGTTGATGAGGATGGACATGAGATAGTCAAAGTTGTCGACTTTGGAATAGCCAAAATGCTTCCGCGCGATGGTGAAGAGGCAGTGAAGCTGACACAGACTGGAGAAATTTTTGGCACGCCATTGTACATGAGCCCTGAGCAAATCATGGGCAAACCGCTCGATGTGCGTTCGGATATTTATTCTCTTGGTTGTGTCGTATACGAAGCACTCACCGGTCGTCCACCATGCCTAGGCAATAACGCCGTCGACACCATGAACAAACACCTTGTTCAAGAGCCACCGCATTTTGCCGATGCCCTTCCTGAAGAATATATTCCGGAAGCGATTGAAGCTGTTGTTTGGAAAGCGCTTGCCAAAGAACCGGAGAAACGCTATCAAACAATGGCGGAGTTCAAGGAAGACTTGCTAATTGCCGGTGGTCCCACAGACTGGAAAGACAGTCACGGAAAAGCTCCGACATTAAGAGCAACAGGCTGGCAACCACCAGTTAATAGAAAGCAGCTTTATGCGGGTATCGGCGCTGGAGTTCTAGCAGGTATTTTGCTCATCGGCTGGGCAATGCTTTCACCTCAAGGTCCATATCAACAAAGCTTAGCCAGTAAGCGCTGGCAAGAATTGACGGACGAATCTGAAAAGGCTGTGCAGGCTTATGATTTTAGTAAGGCAATTCGCTCGACTGAGCAAGCTGTA
Source organism: Candidatus Obscuribacterales bacterium (assembly GCA_021732245.1). Lineage (GTDB taxonomy): Bacteria > Cyanobacteriota > Vampirovibrionia > Obscuribacterales > Obscuribacteraceae > SBAT01. The sequence continues at coordinate 1,949 of JAKFVJ010000063.1, forward strand.
ATTGAGGCCAAAAAACTTGGAATTACAAGCGACAAATTAGGCGACAGCCTACATGATTTAGGGGCTTTGTACAGGCTGACGGACAACTACAAGAAAGCGGAAAAATGTTTGTTTGATAGCCAGCAAATTCGCGAACGAATCAATGGTCCCGAAAGCCCGGAAGTTGCCGATTGCCTGGACAATCTTGGTGCCATTTATCGCAAGCAAGGCAAATTCAAGCAAGCGGAAGACTTCTTCAATAGATCTCTTGCAATTAAGTCCAAAGACGGCGAACCGGATGATGAATCGGCAGCGGTTACGTTGAACAGTTTAGGAATGCTGCATTCAGCAACCAGCAAGTACGCTCAGGCAGAAGACGAGTACAGCCGTGCCCTAAAAATTAGAGAAGCGACTCTCGGTGCCAACAATCCTGCAACCGCAGATATTTTGACCAACCTCGGCTTGTTGTATCAGCGCCAGGACAAATATATTGAAGCCGAGGCAATGTACAAAAAGGCAATTAGCGCTTACGAGACTCAGGGACCAAACGACATAAGCCTTGACGAACCATTGAGAGACTATGCAGATCTACTCAGGAAAACAAGTCGATTTCCTGAAGCGGAAGCCGTGGAAAAACGCTTAGCGCAAATCGAAAACGCTAATCGTCCGCAGGGGAAGTAAAATGCCGCGCATTTTGCTCGTGGAAGATCACGATGATCTAAGAGCGATGATGCACGAGCGCCTGCTCAAAGAAGACTATCAGGTTAATGTTTTCGACAACGGACTTGACGCATCCAAGTGTCTGCAAACAACAACCTTTGACCTGCTTATTCTCGACTGGGAATTACCGGGAATGTCCGGCATCGAAATACTAAAAACTTTTCGCGACGCCGGCGGCACCACTCCTGCTTTAATGCTCACCGGCAGAAAGTTGATGGAGGACAAGGAAGCCGGCTTTGAAGCAGGTGCGGATGATTATCTGACAAAGCCCTTTAACCCGAAAGAATTTTCCATGCGGATAAAGGCGCTTCTTAGACGACAACAGCAGTCAAAGGGACTATTGCATTTTGAAAACGGCTCACTAATTGCCGAGAAATACCAAATCATCTCGCTAATAGGAGAAGGCGGCGTCGGCGTCGTATACAAAGCCCATCACAAATTCCTGGACAAGCTTGTCGCACTTAAGCTTCTGCGAGCCGAATACGCAAGCGATCAAGTCGTAGTGGCGCGTTTCAGACGGGAAGCGCAAGCGGTAGACAGTTTGAAGCATCCAAATATCGCCACCGTGCACGACTATGGAGTACTCAGTGACGGCCGTCCCTTCATGGTGATGGATTTTATCGAAGGGCGCACGCTATACAACCTCCTTGTCTTAAATCAAAGACTGGATGTGCGGCGAGCGATAAGTATATTTGTCCGAGTCTGTGACGCATTGTCTTACGCGCACAATCACGGCGTTATCCACCGCGATCTTAAGCCAAGCAACATCATGCTGTCGGACGAAAACGGCGAAGAGATACCAAAGCTATTAGATTTCGGAATTGCCAAATTACTTTACACTGCACACTCACAGCAATTGACTCGCACCGGCGAGTTTTGCGGCAGCCCACTTTATGTAAGTCCCGAGCAATGCACAAGCAGCAAACAGGATCAGCGCTCGGATATTTTTTCGCTCGGCTGCGTAATATGCGAGACTCTTACCGGAGAAGCGCCTTTTCACGGCGAGACTGTCATGGAGACCATTCACAAGCGCTTGCATGAGAGACCGCCTCACTTGATGGATCTAAATCCTGAGGCGCATATTCCGCCCCTGCTAAATGACATCGTGAGAAAGACGCTGGAACTCGATCCGATGAATCGATACCAATCGATGGACGATCTTAAAACAGATTTGCAGGCTGTACTTACTTCGTTGTAAGGGCCGCTTCACGTCCACGACGCTCGTTGACGGTCGTAAGCATTATCAAACCAACTATGAAAAATGCCGCTGTACTGGCAATCGCCATGCGATGGTTACCGGCGCTCAGATATGTAATCAGCCCATAACTGATTGGTCCAATTATGGCCGCTGTTTTCATTGCCAGCCCCCACAGACCGAAAAACTCACCAGCTCTATCAGGTGGCGAAAATTGTCCAACAAGGGCGCGTCCGACTGAGTAACTTGAGCCCATAGCAACACCAATTAGATTTGCTGCAATCCAGAATATTGTTTTGTCTGTAGTGATAAAAGTCATCAGGATAGCAATACACCAAAGAACAAGCGTGATTGCCAGAGTTGGTTTTGAACCGAGCTTGTCCTGCACAAAACCAAATGCAAATGCACCAATAGCTGCCGTCAAATTTACCAGCAAAATCATAATGATGGTTTCGTTCAGCTTGAAGCCCATAACTTGCTGCGCATAAACAGCCGCCAAGACAACAACTGTTGCCGTTCCACTTGAATAGACTAAAAGCGTGGCTAAAAACCTGAACAAATCTTGGAAATGGCGAGCATGATTCATAGTTTCTTTCAATCTTATAAACCCATGCTGCCAAAGGCTTTGTCCTTGCGGTAAATGTTGCTCTACAGCACGCTCTTTCAACCACAAAAATATCGGTACGGAAAAGACAGCGTAAATAGCAGCAACGATGATCATCGTCATCGGCACAAATTGCGCTTCCGTTTGTCCAGCTGACTGAGCCCAACTAACGTAGGCCAGGCAAAGTCCCAGAACAAGCAGACAACCAAGATGGCTTGCCATGCATCCATAAGCTGATGTGCGTCCCATTTTTTCAGTCGTGGAAATTTCGGGCAAAAATGCCGCGATCATGTCCTCGGCTGTAGCACACATCAAACATGCCGCAATTAGAAGCCCTGAGGCAAGTACAACCGTCCCCGGTGCTGTCAGCGACAAAAGCGCCGTGAATATTACTCCACCAATGGTAGCGATCAAGAGAATTTTCTTTTTCGCTGCGCTGTAATCAGCCAGCGCGCCTAAGGCCGGAGCACTGGCAACAACAAATAGATTTGCCGCAGCAATTACCAATGTCCATAGAAGTGTAGAACTACCCTGATCAAAGCCGGCACCTTTGGCAATCACATTGACGAAGAATGCATTGAATACTGCCGTCAACACAACCGCCGAAAATCCCGAATTGGCGAAGTGATAGATCACCCAGGCAAAGATTTCACGAGGCGATGCCGCGTCCTTTGCTGAATGAGTAGTCGGGGCGCTCTGTCGTTCTTCCACAAGCATTGTTTCTTCCTCTTGCCGCAACGCCTATATGTTATCGGAAGTTCGCATTCATTTTTATTGTATGAGTAGCTTTCACCACTAATTTAATGCGTGTTATATCCTGTTAGATATGGATCACGCCCTTTTCTATAAGCAATATATTCGACCACTGCTTTTCAAGCTCGATTCGGAGTCCGCACACAAACTGGCGCACGAAGCCGGGCACTTGGCAGGCTCACTATTTCCTCTATTTGCAAACGACTTCAAATACCAGGGCAACGACCTCTCCGTAAATCTTGCCGGCACTCAACTGGAAAATCCTGTCGGGCTAGCTGCCGGCTTCGACAAAAATGGCTTATTGGCATCGATGCTTGGAAACATTGGGTTCGGTTTTGCTGAAATTGGTTCGGTCACAGGCAAGCCGAGCGCAGGCAATCCCAAACCGAGGCTTTTTCGCTTGGTGGATGATGAGGGATTGATCAACAGATTAGGACTAAACGGAGATGGGGCTGACGTTGTTGCTCAGCGACTAAAAACAACCAATCTCTCGTTGCCTATTGGCATAAACATCGCAAAAACAAACGACCCATCCATAAAAGGTGATCTCGCCGTCGAGGATATTCTCCACAGCTTCAAAGCTGTAAAAGATCTGCCTGCCATTTACGTAACTATAAATGCCAGTTGTCCAAATACAAAAGAAGGGATACTGGAAGAAAAGAAACAGCTTGCCACTATCTTTTCGGAAGTACAAAAATTGAATTCAGGCAAGTTGCCTTTGTTCGTCAAATTGTCACCTGACAGTAGCGACGAGTTGTTGCACGACATGGTGGAAGAAGCTATTGGTAATAGTCTTACCGGTTATGTTTGTGGAAACACAACAACAACACGAAAGTCACTGCGCACAAATTCTCAAATGCTTGAAAAGATAGGCACTGGTGGATTAAGTGGACGTCCATTGAAAGACTTGGGACTGTCTTTGTGCCGTCGCATCGCCAAATTGAAAGACGCAAATCAAACAATTATTGGCGTAGGCGGAATATTTTCAGGACAGGATGCATTTGATTACATTGTAGCCGGTGCTACTGTCATAGAAATCTATACTGGTCTAATTTACGAAGGTCCCACATTGCCAAAACAAATTTGCGAGGAGTTATCAGCGTTGCTTAAATCGCGCAGAATGTCCATAACAGAAGCAACCGGATCAGAAAGCAAAATAAAAGCATGAAGCATTTGCTAAGAATTCTTGTCTGCTTGAGCATGCTTTTGGTTCCCCAGGCAGTCCTTGCCGAAGAATGGCATGAATCCATAAAATTGAATTTTGCGATTGATGAAAAGGATTGGGAATTAGGTTGGTCGAATAAGTCCAGCGAAGTCTACATCTTAGAATTCATACCCAAAGGACAAAAAGTCGAGGACTGGAAAGAACTCATCACGTTTGAGTTTTATCCAGGATTGCAGCAAAAGGTAAACTGCGAAGAGTTTGCTGCCGGCTTCATCAAACAATTCAGACAAAAAGAGCCAAATTTGAAAGT
>JAKFVJ010000208.1 GCA_021732245.1 Candidatus Obscuribacterales bacterium
TTCCAGAAACTGGATTCATAAGTGATTTGCTAGTTTGCTCGTCTGCTTAAATACGCGAATATGCAGATACCGCGTCGCTGAAACGCCAATAGGCGTCGGCAACTCATAGTCTCCAACGGTATTAGCTTAGCATGGATGGGCTAAATCGTTAACTGATATTGCAAATTTAGCCACTTGCAACCTGACGTGTTATGGTTCTTGAAAACAAGGGTAAGAAGTAAAGGGTAAGAAGTAATTGATCGGGTTTATAGATTCAAATGGAGGTTTCTCTATCGAGGAAATCTATGACTTAGTACAACTTGATCTAGGCGGCTCTTACTAACAAGAGCAATAAATAAAAGGAATCCCGCTGGGCATTTCCAGCAAACTGTTGCCAGGTTTTAAACAACCTGGCTTTCCTTTTGGAGGACAAGTTTCTTATCCTTGGCTTTATCCACACCTGCTTGGAAATTCAGATGTGGTATGAATTACCTCTTAAGTAGACCCGTCGTTTTATCCTAATCAGGAGATGAGAATGCTACAGCAGAAAATTTCATATAAACCGTACAAAGAGATGGACTTTTCCCGCCTTAAGGGACTGAATGGTATTTCCGATGAGACATTGGAAATCCACCTGGGTCTATATTCCGGCTACGTTAAGAATACTAATATTCTCAATGAGAAAGTTATTGAGATTACAGAAGCAGGTAAGAGCGGCTCACCCGAGTATGCTGAATTGAAGCGTCGTTATGGCTTCGAATACAACGGCATGCGCTTGCATGAGTACTACTTTGAAAACCTGAAGCCGAATGGCTCGGATATGTTCAAAGAGTCGTCCGCTTTGGGCAAAATAATTACCGAAACCTACTCCAGTATCGACGTTTGGAAAAACGATTTCTGCAAAGTTGGTGCTATGCGCGGTGTGGGCTGGGCAATTCTTTTCCAAGACCCATTCACCAAAACATTGTCCAACCACTGGATAACACTCCATGAGGAAGGCAATATCGCCGGATTCAATCCATTACTCGTTATGGATGTCTGGGAGCATGCTTGGTTCCGTGATTACAAACCGGCTGACAGACCAAAATACATCGAAGCTTTCTTGAGCAACGTTGATTGGTCCGCTGTCGAAAAGCGTTTGCTTAAGTAATCACTTAAATCAAAGTGACTTTGTCGGGGCGCCCTTGAAAAAGAGGCGCCCTGACCCTTTGTTTACGTTTACGCCGGTACTGTTGCCGGTTGGTGGACAGGAAGGTATACAGTAAAGGTGGTGCCCTGACCAACCTTGCTTCGGCAGTCAATTGTGCCGTGGTGTGCCTCTGTAATCTCGCGGCATAAATGTAACCCCAGTCCGGAACCGGGCGCGTACTTCTTACCTGGCAAGCCTTGCCAGAATCTTTCAAACAATCTATCAATTTCTTCTTCGGGGATACCGGGGCCGGAATCCTGAACAGAGACAATTACCTGCTCGTAATCGACCTCTAGACCTACTTTGATGAAGCCGTCGGATGGCGTGAATTTGAGTGCGTTATTCAACAAATTCTGCATAAGGCGTTTGATGGACATGTAGTCGGCTTGTCCAAAAACTGGAGTGCGTGGATGATCGAACATCAATTCGATGTTGCGACTTCTGGCAAGAATTTCAATTTCGGTGACGGCGTCGGAGCAGAGCTTAGTCAAATTGCAGTCGCTAAGCTGCAAGCTGCGTATGTCTCTTTCCAGGCGATAAATGTCTATGAGGTTTCGTATCAAATCAATGAGATCTTCATTGCTTTGTTTTAGCTGCAAGAGAACTTCTTTTTGGTTCTCGTCGAGATCACCTAATTTGCCGCCTATTAGAATATCGAGAACGCGATCTGCTCCGACAAGTGGATTTTTTAGATCGTGAGTGAGGGCAGCCATAAAGTCTTCACGCTCTTGCAAGACATGTAAATGATTGGCTTGTTCTTGTAAGCGCTTGCGCTCCGATATGTCGCGACAAACCATAACGCCGCCACGAATACTTCCTGTTTTATCTATAAGCGGACGAGCATTCACTGAGACAAACACACCAAATGGTCTGCGACCGTTGCGAATGAACATTTCTATGTCATTCACCTCCTGCCCTCCGGCAGCTAATGTGAGTGGAAATCTATCTGCAGGAAACGGTGTCTTTTGATCTGTCAGGTAAAAGCCATAGTGTCTTGGCCATTCTTCCGGCATTAGCTCGCAAGTGCCGAAACCGACAATGCGTTCGGCAGCCGGATTGAACATGACTAAATTCTTTGATTCGTCACAGACCATAAGTCCTTCGGAAATACTATCAAGAACGAGATTTAAGAGGCGTCCTTTGGCTTGTAATTCACGCTCGGAGCGATCCAGTTCGTTGATGTGCTGATAGAGCCTGCGCATGAGGATAAAGAACAAAAGCAAAATTACGGCATCAAGCAAAAGAAAAACATTGGCAGCATTTTTGGAATCCAGTACGGACTGATCGACTTGTCCATTTAAGTGCGCGATTACTTCTGTTTCGTGCGCGGCTGCCACCGATCGTAATTGATCAAAGCCTTTGTTGGCGCCGTCGATAACTAGTGCTTCACGGGCTGCATCAAAGCCTTGGTTTTGTCTTGTGTTGATTATCTTCTGGATGCGGTCAAATCTATTCTTGGACAAAGTTTCCAGCTTTGCCAGCCAAGCCTGTCTCTCAGGAAATGAAGCATTGGCGATTTTTAATTCCGTTATGAAGCGTAAGAAGCCTGTCTGCGCCGTTTGGAACGACTGCAAGTAGTCGTTGTCGCCTGTGATTACATAACTCTCGGCGCCAGCTTCGGCTGCCTTCATGGTGGTCAGCGCTTCATGCAGTTGGCTTACATATTGGTAAGAATGGTTGATTGATCGCTCTAGGTCCAGGAGTTTGAAAGCGTTTTTGTAGGACAGCAAAAAGACATAGCCGACTATCAGGAGTATCAGTCCCGAGCCAATGAAAAACTTTTTTGTTTTATCCCACTCTCCAGACATGGTCAAAACAACCGTTGGTTAAGTATTTCAGCCGCTATGCTTAATTTGCCCAAAAAAGCCCTGGGAATAAACAATAAAACTTAAGCTTATTTCCTTATTGCGTTACTTTTGGCTAAGTAGTGTGTGTTTGACTCATTTTGGCGACTGCCCAGGCTTAGTTACTGCTAAAATTTGACGGTTATTGGACTAGCATGAGGTTGGCAGGCACTATGTCTACAGAGACTGGCACAAACCCGGAAACCAATGTAAACGAGATACCGCAAGAAGCCGCTCCCGAGCCTGGCTTCGAGATACCGCGTCCAACCCTCACCCTAAGGGAAGCTGCCGCAATCATGGGCAAGTCGCTACGCTCACTTGAGCGCAGTATCTTGGGCAAATGGGGCAACAAGCTACCGGCAGGCTGGTCTGCCCGCAAGGTAGAGACCGATTCCGGTCAAGAATGGCGAATCATCCCGCCTCCAGGCTTTCGCTTAAGACATATCTTCTCGGATGCAAACGAGATTGCGGAATCTAATGATGAAATGGAAAAGCCGGTAGAAACAAAACGCCGTCTGCCGCGCCAACTAAATTCTTCTATCGAGAGTCCGGCTATTGTTATAGACCGCACTGATGAAGTAGAAAATCTGTTGCGTGAACTTCTGCAAGTTCAAAGACAGCTTTCCGAGGAAAGACGCCTGCGCATGGAAGACATGCGTCTGATAACCCAGATGCAAGGTTCAATGAGACTGCTTGAAACGAATGCCAATGAGACAGGCAGACTGAAAGAAGAGTTGGTGCTTGTGAAAAACGAATTCCAATCTCTGAAAGTGGACTATTTGGCCGTTGTCAACGCTCCCTGGTGGAAGCGCTTGTTCAAGCAAAAATAAGTATGTGCACAGCAAGTGGAGAAGAAATGAGTCAAGCTAACGCGTTTGTAATTACTTATTGTGGTGCTTGAGGTTACAGGCAACGGGCTGTCAGGTTGGCAGCCGAATTAGAAGTACAGCTTGGTCTCAATTCAGAACTCATTCAAGGTTCTGGAGGTATCTTCGAAGTTGAGTACCAAGGACAAAACGTTTTTTCCAAGAAAGCATTCAACCGCTTTCCGGAAGACGGAGAGGTGGTGGCGATAGTGACGCTTATGGGACAGGGAATGTCACTCAAAGAAGCACAGGACAAGGCTGCCGAGGGAATTGCACAGGGACCATCTTTCATGGAATGGTTGAGCAAATTCTTCAAAAAGGACTAAAAACTTTTGGCTGAGCAAAGAGAACTGGTGATTGCCATTGATGGACCGGCAGGCGCCGGTAAATCGACAGTTGCGCAAATGGTGGCACAAAAGCTCAAATATCTTTATCTGGATACTGGTGCCATGTACCGCGCGGTTACGTACCTTGTAGTGAAGCGCGGCGTCAATCCGGATGATGAAGATGCAGTCACAGAAACGGCCAGACAAGCGGATATCGAACTTAAGTGCAATGTTGATGGTTCCGGCAAGCCTAGAGTTTTTGTCAATGGCGAAGAGATAACAGACAAGATTCGCACAAGGGAAATTTCCAATCTGGTCAGTCCTTTGTCGGCAATTGCATCGGTGCGTTCCATTCTTGTTGATCAGCAAAGAAAGCTGGCGGCAGGTGGTAAAGTCGTCTTGGATGGACGCGATATCGGTACTGTTGTTTTACCGAATGCCGACGTGAAAATATTTCTGACGGCATCTTCTGAAGAACGTGCAAGAAGAAGACTGAAAGACCTGGAAAAATTGGGCGAGAAGGCTGATTTACAAGAATTGCTTGCTGAAATAGAAGCGCGCGACAAGCGTGATTCAACAAGAGATGTGGCGCCTTTAAAAGTTGCCGATGGCGGTATTGTCGTCGACACGGACAGTCTGACAATTGAACAAGTCGTGGGCAAGATTTTAGATATTTGTTCTGCGAAGAACTAGGCTAGAAGTCTTCGCGCACTTCATCACGTGCAATGAGAGCTTCTGTTTTTTGACAGAGGGCAACTAGAGGCTCGGGCATGCCTGGTGCTCGGATAAATTGCCGGCATAAATCAAGTGTGCGCCGCAATGCTCGTACTACATCGCCTTCATCAAACGGACTGGCATTGCGAATTTCATCCCAGGTGGCGCCTTCTGCCCACATCTGGCAGATGCCGGAAAATAGTGGGCTAAAGCTTACAGGCACTTCAATTTCAAATTCTTTTTGCAGTCGCAAAACATGCTTGGCAGTTTTGAGAATTTGCCCCAAGGCTATTTCCACTTGCGGTGAAATTGCCGCTCTATTGGATGACACTCGGTCGTCTTCCGTGACCAGAGCTGTTATTACGGCTGCCAATTCAGCAGGTGCGAGTGTTTCTAAAACACCACTCAAGGCAACTTCTGTTAAGAATAGTTCGTTCGTGCCTCTTATGGTGGCGGCCATGAGACCGAGCTGGGTGGGCGTGTCGCCCTGTATATAGCCTTCGATGCGTAAGATGTCGGCCAAGGCTTCGAAAGTTCGCCAGTAACGCCCTGATTGCCAGTGTATGCGTTTTTCAATTTGTTTGTGTCGGGCGCGTAGATGGTCAATGCGCTCGGTTTGTTTACTGCACGGTTTTTGCACTGGGCAACCATGGCAGGGCATGCCATTTGCCAGATCAAGCATTTCCCTCATTTGTGTTTTTACTTCAGCGAGTGCAACGCCGCCTTCTTGAGCATGAGCTTTGGAAAGCCCTTTTTGAATGAGCCTCAGTTGTTTTTCTTTGGCGTGTACAGCTTCAAGGCGCTTTTTGTAGAGTGGCAAATTGCCTAATTCTTTTGGACAGAGAGGTTTAGCTAAGCTTTCTAATTCACGTTCTATCTGCAAGTTTTGCAAATAGAGAGGTTCTAATTCCTGGCTGACCATGAATTGCCCGAAGGATTTTTCAATAAGCTCCTGGGCTTCTTCGATGCTATGTCTTTGCAGTAAATTGAGAATCATGCCATATGAAGGCGTGAATCGACTGGACAATGGATCAGCTGGTGCCTGCGCTAATTTGCCGGCATCTTCTACTGGTTCAAATGGATGGTGTAAGACGACAACATGTCCTACTTCGTCCATTCCGCGCCTGCCGGCACGTCCGGACATTTGCAGGAATTCGCTAGCGGTTAGCTGTCTATGTCCTTCATCGGCACGTTTGGAAATTGAGCTGATGATGGTTGTTCTTGCAGGCATGTTAATGCCTGCAGCCAGAGTTTCTGTAGCAAAGACTACTTTCAAAAGACCTTTTTGAAATAGTTTTTCCACCATTGCTTTCCATGACGGCAACATGCCTGCATGGTGAACGGACATACCCTCAAATAGATAGGGTAAGTGCGGATGGTTTTTTAAGTTTGGGTTATCACCGACGAAGTGGTCAACTTGTTTCTTGAGTTCCTCTTCTTCTTCATGACTTAAAAGAGGAATTCCGCGTGCTTTGAGCATGGACTCTTCACAGCCGCGTCTGGAAAATAGGAAATAAATAGCCGGCAGCATATTGCGTGAAGCCATTGTCGCCAGAATATCGCCCGGGCGCGGGGACATGCTGGCTATGATGCTTCGACGATTGCCTTTAAATGTCTTTTTGCTGCGGCCAAAGTGTTCTTTAAGGCTTTTGTTTGTGCCTTGCCCGGGGGTAAGCAAAGGGTAAAGATGGCGAGCGCCGAAGTAGTAAAAACGCAACGGCACGGGACGAAAGCTGGAAGCTG
>JAKFVJ010000277.1 GCA_021732245.1 Candidatus Obscuribacterales bacterium
GTGCCGACACTCAACGCTTGGCAGTTGGTTGGAGCTGCCGTCTTGATAAGCATCGCCGCACCTCTTGGAGATCTGATTATTTCGGTCATAAAACGTGATATGTCCGTAAAGGATTCTGGTAACCTTATTCCAGGGCACGGTGGACTATTAGACAGATGCGACAGTCTCATCTTTGCTACTCCGGTATTCTATTATTACGTCTTGTTCATCGAGGTTTTTTCTCACTAGTTTTTGGCAATAGCCTGGAGCTTGTATGACTAAATTCAGTAATCTGCAGGAACTCTTTTTAGCTGCCAGTGCGCGTTGGAAAAAGAAACCTGCGTTTCGTCACATCATCAACGGCAGAGTTCGTGAATACAAATACGAAGATCTGACGAAGCTTTCTTATCGTGGAGCGCAGAATTTAGCGGCACGTGGGTTGAAAGCCGGTGACTATATTTCCATTTGGTCGGAGAATTGCCCCGAGTGGCTGATTGCCGCGTTGGCTGCATTTCGTCTTGGACTCGTGTTGGTGCCGCTTGATGCACGCTCAAAAATAAGCGAAGTTCTGCCCGTAATCGAAAGGGCAAAACCAAAGCTTGTGCTTTGCGGGCGTAAACAATTTGTGCGCATATCGAGCAAGTTGCCTGCTGAGCAAGTAGCTGTTTTAGAAAGTGTGCTTGCTGAACACAATGAATCTATTACGCCAAAGCTCCACACATCATTGCCGTCAGACCCTGCACTGATTGTTTTCACGTCAGGAACATCAGGTGCATCTAAGGGTGTAGTGCTCACCCACAACAATATTGTTTCCAACATCAAATCAGTCTGCGCAAGCTATGACGTGAGCGATGAAGATAGATTGTTGTCTATCCTTCCGTTGTCACATATGTTGGAATTTACCGGCGGATGCTTGGGACCACTCAATAACGGCTCGACTATTGTCTATAGCCAGTTGAAGGGACCAGCCCATCTCAAGGCATTGTTGAAGACGGAAAAGATATCGGTGCTAATGGGAACACCAATGGTGTTTCAAATGCTTCTCAACGCAATTGAAGCCGAAATTGAAAAACAACCGCGTTCCAAGCAAATTGCCATTCAAGCAGCTAAGCAAATAATCAAAGTCAGACCAAAAATGGCATCTGTCCTTTTCAGGGAAATTCACAAAGAGCTGGGCGGTAAAATCAAATTCTGGCTGTCCGGTGGAGCGCCGACGCCGCCTGAAGTCATTACAGGACTTGGCTCTTATGGCATCAATTTGCTTACAGGCTACGGTCTAACTGAAGCCGCGCCGATCGTTGCTGCCAATCGCACTTACAGTAAGAAATCCGATACAGTCGGACTACCTATCAATGGTGTTGAAGTACGAATTCACGAGCCCAGCGCCGATGGTATTGGCGAAATAATTGTGCGTGGACCAAACGTGATGTCACACTATTTCGAAAACCCGGAAGAAACGGACAAAGCTTTACGCAATGGTTGGTTGCATACGGGCGATAGTGGATTCATCGACAAAGATGGACATTTGCACATTACCGGTCGATTGAAATTCATGATTGTCACCGCTGGTGGCTACAATGTTTATCCGGAAGAAATCGAAGACGCGCTCCTCAAGAGCCCGCTTATTAAGGAAGCCTGTGTTTTTGGACGCAAAGGACCACAGGGCGAAAAACCATTTGCTGTTGTTGTAACTAACGACAATGCGAAAGCATGGCCGGATGGTGAAGAGAAGGTAAGGCAAGCCATCGCCCAGTGCATGTCTGAACTTGCCGACTACAAAGCCTTGGCTGGCTTCCAAATCTGGGATCATGATCTTCCGCGTACTGCCACGACAAAAGTGAAGCGCGGTGAAGTGCAAAGGCTATTTGAACTCAATCAACAAAAGGATGAATCAGGCGCCCCCGAACAACCAATTGATTGGGATGAAGACGGACTTATCGTCTGCCGTCAGATAGGCGACGTTATGGATCCAAATGTCTTGCGTGCAATTAGCCCATCAGATTCTCGTGAGTTTCTGCCGACGGCAAATCTCGAAGGAGATTTCGGGTTAGACTCATTTGCTCGCCTTGAACTTGCCTGCCGATTGGAAGAAAAATTCTCAATCAACCTGCCTGAAGATTCTCTGCAAGACGTACAGACGGTCGACGATCTTGTCGTGCTCGTGAAGAGTGTCAAAGGACATCAAGCAGCGGGCGAAACAAGCAGTGATCCGACTGCAGAAGTGGAGCCGCTTGTAGCAAGTGAGCCTTGGCCGAGAAAATGGGTTGAAGTGAAAAACCTTCCATTTAGGGATGAGCCAATTCTTGCTCACGCTCGCCGCGCAATGGGCATTGGTCTCAAAGCATTCGTAAAAATCTACAACCAGCACGAAACAGAAGGCGCTGATCGTTTATTGTTAGATCCGCCATTCATCGTGGCAACTAACCACACCAGCCATTACGATACATTGGCTGTGTTGATGAGTTTCCCCTCCAGTCATCTGAGATACGTCCACCCAGTTGCTGCTGCCGACTACTTCTTCGGCAACCAATTCATGGCGACGTTCTCATCATACGTCATCAATGCCGTGCCATTTGAAAGATTCGGCAACTTCGAAGAAAGCCTGAAAGAATGCGAAGCCTTGCTCAAGCAAGGACGTATTCTGGTAATCTTCCCAGAGGGCACGCGCTCCATGACCGGAGAATTAGGCGTCTTCAAACCCGGTGCCGCCAAACTTGCAATCGCAACAGGTGCGCCAATTGTCCCCGCCTACATCCACGGTACCTATGATGTTCTGCCCAAGGGCAGCCACATGATCCACCCAGCACACGTAAAAGTTTCCTTCGGCTTGCCCATCTACCCCGAAGCCGGTCGTGCCGACCTGCGAGCCAGCCAAGATCTAACCAGGCGTGTGCGTCAGGCCATAGCTGACTTGGCTGAAGGTGTCAAAGCCGAAGAAGCTGAACGGTCAGCCGCTAAGGCGTGACGTCATTCTGAGAGTAGGTGCAAAGCACCGAAGCGAAGAATCTCGCAAGGCGCACTTGCTACATCAGATCCTACTTGTCCGAAAAGGCACCGTGCGAGCCGGTGACGGTCATTAGGCAAGCAGCCATTTTGACAAGCTTGCTGGACAATTGACGATCGTGCGATGCTGGTGAACGGAAAAGCATTGTTAGAACATCGGCTTCTTCGATAAGCCCGATGTGTGAGAATTCCGAGCGGGACAGGGCATGTCCATTTGGAAGAGTTGCTTCGACAATCTTGCGTCGTCCCAGGCTGTCGCTTATCTGCTGCTTTTAGATGCACTGACTGAGGCGCAAGCATTGCCTCTTGGCCCACAGAAAGTTTAATTGTGTTGTCGCCTGCTTTTACAGTAATCGCATTGGCGTGCAGTTCATACAATGCACGCACCTTCAAGACTTTGTTTTCTCTGGTGATGAGAGCAACAGTGCCGGGATCAACTGACACCAAATACTCCCCGGCGAGAACCTCTGTACGCAGGGGGCTGTGCACAAGGATCTCACCGGAGTGGAGATTTACCTGACCTTCCCGGTAGGAAATATCAGAATTTCCAGAGTGCCGAACAAGGCATGTGTCGAATTGAATTTCCGACAATTGTTTAGTCGTTTTTTCAATCGCGGTAAAACCTGGCGCACCCGTTGTATAGGCGATTTTTTGATAGGGAGTTTGTACTCCAGGTGCGCTGGATGGAGCCGGTTGTGGATTGGTCGGCGCCAAACTGAAAGGTATAACGGGTTGTTGAACTGAAGGAACCATATTCAATTGATTCAGTCCACTAAGTGTGCTGAGGATTGTCGAGCCAACTGGTCCGGATATTGATGCCGGCATCTGCTGCAGGATTGCTAGCGGCGTGACTGCGTTTATATCCGTGCTGATAACAGGCGTACTGATGAAATGTCCATCGGTAACACCAGTTGTTGTATTTGATTGTGTTAGTGCCAGTGTAGCTAGGGTACTTACGGCTGTAGTTTCA
This sequence comes from Candidatus Obscuribacterales bacterium, assembly GCA_021732245.1. GTDB lineage: Bacteria > Cyanobacteriota > Vampirovibrionia > Obscuribacterales > Obscuribacteraceae > SBAT01. The sequence continues at coordinate 3,953 of JAKFVJ010000277.1, forward strand.
GTACTGGATGATGGCATTACTACTGGCTGCGTGTCGGTGGTGCCATTTCCGAGAGAAATAGTATTAGGACGCAGTGTAACGACTGTAGATGCTGGACCTGCGACAAAAATTGTGGCGCCATCTCCGTCGGTGTTGGCGGTAATATTTACCGTGCCTGCGATACTCGCAAGGTTGCCCGCTCCAGATATGATTATCCCGCCGGTTGAAGCAGTCGCTCCTGTATTTAAGCTAATCGTTCCAATTGAGCCAATGTTAGTAGAAATCGTGCCGCCGATAGTGCTTAGGTTTAATCCACCTAAGATGCCATTTAGATTATTGAGTATGATTTGACTGTTTGTCGGCGATGAGATATTTAGCTGTCCAGCTAACGATTGTAAGATGCCTGCGTTCGCTATATTGGCGCTCACGATGTTGATGCTGCCGAGCATTGCTGTCATTTGTGATTGATTGTTTAGTATGTTGGCTTGAACGCTCAAATTCTGCAGGGCTTGAATAATACCGTTGTTAGTGAATGTACCACCGGCAGTCATGGCTACGCTTCCTGTGCTTGTGATGGTGCCGGAATTGACGATGTTGTTGACTGCATTGAGATTAAGATTGGCTAGTGCCGACGATATAGTCGCAGTTGCTGAGTTGCAGATGTTGGCAGCGTTGACTGTTGCCGACGTCACTGCCGCGTCAGACGAGAAGACATTGAATGTGCCGTGATTGGTCAAATCCCCGGTCAAATTTAATGTCTGTAATAGCGCGGCATTCTGAGATGCGCGCACATTTTCTGGAATTACAAGGTTATTGAGATTGGTCGCATAATAACTGACATGAAAACCTCCGCCCGTTGCGACGCCAAGATCATTTACATGCAAATATTGCGTGCCAGTATTTACAACTTGGCGCACCGCAATCATTTCCGCAGCTGTGAGTATATCTGTCGGGACAAATGTCTTTGTGACACCGGACGTCAAATCAATTGTTGCTTGTGCAGCCGAACCCATGACACTGGATGCCGCAAAAGATCTATCGCCGGAAGTGAGATCCAAATCAACCGGTACCGGATCGTCTGCAAAAGATGCCGGTGCGAAGAAAGTCCAACTAAGCAATAGCTGAACGATAAGAATAACGATGCTAGTCGATCTGCCCATGACGCATCCACCCCCATGGAATAGACAGGAGCCTAAAAATTGATACCCGTGTGATTCCGCCGCGGAATCGATTTATGATTGTTCTTAGTTCAACTATACCGTAGCTTCAAACGTTGGAAACGCCCTAAAACAGTGCGTTATAGCGAATTAGGCATTGCTTGCTGGCTCAATTAACTTGCCGTTGAACACTGTGAGAGCGTTTGTGGGGATGGCAAACTGGCTCATCGATTTGATTAATTGTTGAGAAACAAATCCCTCTCCCAAGGTTCAGGCTTATAACCAAATCTACTTGCTTTCGATTGATCGCTGCTGATTTCGTTTGATCTACCCAAGCGAGGGAGTATGCCGGCTCTATGGTAATAAAATGCTCCATCGTCCTTTTTCAGTCCAATAGCAACATTGACTGCCTCAAGCGCAGCTTGATAGCGGCCAAGTCCAAATAGAACAACAGCTCTTGTGTCGTGTGATGTTGGAAGATTCTTGTCTAAGGCAATTGCCTTATTAATATCTGTCAGCGCTTTGTCATACTCTTTGAGTGCGGCATAACTCCACGCGCGATTGTTGTAAGCAAGGGCCTTTTCTGGATTTAGCTTGATGGCGGTATCAAGGTCTAGGATCGCTTCTCTTTCGTTGCCCAGGTGATGGTTGGCAATTGAACGCGTTAGCAAAATTGCCTGGTCATTGTTTTCAACGGCAAGGACTTTGTTGCAGTCATCTATTACTTCCGGAAATTGTTTCAACTCCATTAGTATTGGAGCACGAGTCCCGAGCAATGATACTGTCTCCGGATATTTTTTAAGAGCAGCATTTATCAAATTGAGTGCTTCCTCATTCTTGTGAGCAGCAGCAAGAGTTGCTGCTTGTTGTTCAATTGCAAGCACATGTAATTTGCTGCTTGATGAAAGGGTTTTGGTTTCCCAGAGGAAGAGTCCAACCGGTATGGAGAAGCCTAAAAGCAAAGATATAGTGGCGAGATGCTGCCATTTTTTAGTTTGCATCGGCGACAATGCGCACCATGAGCCAAGTATCATGCCAATTTGCAGACCGCCAATGTGATTGGCATTGTCGGTACCAGGTGTCACGATTCCTAGGAGAACTGCATACATGGCGACGGCGATTACAACTATGCTGGATAACGATTTCTTTTGCGTGGCATCTAGTTTGCCGCGCATCCATGTGCAGATGGCATAACACCCAAGCATTCCAAAAATCCCGCCGGAGATACCGCATGAAATTACTGTGGGATCCCAGAGTATGCTTGCTAGAGATCCGCCAAGAATTGAAAGTAAAAGCGTGACGAGATATCTCTTCGAGCCGATTAGCTCTTGTAGCATCGGGCCTAATACAGCTAGCGCCCATAAGTTCATAGACAGGTGAATAGGACCTCTATGAATAAATGCCGCAGTAAAAAGTCTCCAGTATTCTTCAAGGACAATAGTGTAAGGAGCAAAGTTAGCCCCAAACTTAAGTAAAAGTGGAGGCTTTAGTAGCAATACAGATGCGAAATTGGTTGACGCAACTGCGGCAAAGTAGACTGCCAAGTTGGCAGCGATAATCGCTA
>JAKFVJ010000428.1 GCA_021732245.1 Candidatus Obscuribacterales bacterium
GGAATACAATGTTGCCAATCCGGAAACAATTTCAGTCACCGAACTTTCCAACCAATAGCCCTTTGTTTGAAGAAAGACAATAAGCTAGTCTCTGTGCCTGAACCGCTTCTGCGCGCCGGAGCTTCGGTTTTGCAAGGCGTCCTCGGCAACAAAGCACCAGTGAGCAACTCTAAGTTGGACAAGCTGACCACAACCACAACTTGCTCTGTAACCAAACTAATGGAAACAACAAATTTCCAGCCGATATTTTCGCTGACAAATGCATTGTCCAACGAAATTGCCTGGGCAAAAGCTTCCGGGCTGCTTAACTAACTAGCGGTGCTTCCAAATACGCGCACTCATTGATCTCATCAAGCAATTCACTAATTGCCGTTTGAGTTTCCCACACCATTGGGTGGTCTAATCCCATCGAAGCTTGTTCGATCAATAAAGCACGTCGCAAAAGAGCAAACGCCTCGGAATAATTGCCGAGAGCTTGACACAAAAGTCCCACATTGAATATGTCACAAGCAACGACCGGATGAGCTGCACCAAGTTCGGCTTCTTTAATACAAAGAGCACGCTGGGCAAGCTTCTCGGCTTTCTCGTAACAACCTGCTTCAATTGCCTTATCGGCAAGGTCGTTCAGGTGTCCCGATTCTTCTAGAATTTCTAGTCCGGTCAGCAACCTTACATCAATAGACACTGTGTTTCTCCCAGCGGTAGTTAATTGATACCTGAATACCGAACTCCCTAACCCCGCTGACTCATTAGTCGAGATGTAAGGATTATAGCCAACACACTACGGGAAAACTGTACTTGACTATGCGAGCACCCCTAACTCACTAGGGGAAGCCAGAGACATTAGCCGCAGTTAAGCGACGTGTGTACTATATGTTCGTGTTCTTAGTATGGGCGATCGCAGATTTGCTCGAAAACTTATCGGCAAGTACTTCAAAGAAATTTACAGCTCCCAATCCATTTAGGTGAACAGAGTCCTCAAAGTACTCTTTGGGAAATCTCTTTTGATTATTTAGGTCGATAATCTGCGCGTTGTATTTTCCAACCAGAGCGAGCACGTCCTTCTTATATATGTTGTAGAAATTGGCCGGCATGATGTCCATGTTGTCTTTTGTAATGGGCATATTCACTAGAACCATCTCAATGCCGTTATCTTTCGCAAACTTCATGAGCTTCTCGAGATAACTCAATTGTGTGTAATAGACCTTAGGCTTAAACGGCAGATAGCGATAGCGATACTGATCCAAGTTGTCGGCGTACTTAGCCTGCTTCTTGTCGTAAGGTGTGAAGCAAAGGTCAGACGGGCCGGTATCTTCCGGCAATTGCACAAGAGCGATTCCCCGTAGTTCAAACGGAGCATGATTGAGATCCATCTTGATACCAAGACTAGACAGCAACTGCTTCATGCCTTCATTTTGCAAATAAACGAAATCAAGGCGCTTTTGATAGAGGAAGCTTGCCTTCGTAAGCACGTGCTCTACGCGCTCCCAGAATCCCTTGCGAGCATCCCACTCTTCATCAGACAAATCTTTGATGCGTCCTACGTAGCGAAATGTCTCCGTGCTAGCCGGACTGGCTAACGTGTTGTCCATAAAGTCACGCGGAGCAATGCCGTAGACTATTGTCTTAGGCTTCATATCTCCAGTTAATAGGCGCGAAGAAATCACATAAGCGTCAGATGCCATTTGTCCACCAATTGCAAAAGCAAATGTGCGAATGTCCTGGTCTTTCTTCTTCATCAGCTCTTCAAAGTAATAAGAGCGGTGGTGAAATGCAGCATTTTCAGGCCTGTTGTAGTGAGTCGAATCACCACCATGCAAGGCATTCATCATCAAAGAAGAACCCATCAAGACGACATCGGGAGCCTGCTTCTGCCCGCGAAAATCTTTTATCGCCCACCACACCCAGCTTCTATTAGGCGAATTGTAGTGATCAATCGGCCAGTAGTTCCAAGTCAGGCGTGCTCCCACATCAAGAAGTGCAAGAAGTGCAATTGCAATTACGACATAGCTCAGAACCTTCGTTCCGCTCACTGTCTTCTTATTCGGCTCTGTCGGGTTGGTCATCGCGGGCTATTTGGTCCTTCGGTCAACGTGGGTGCTCTTGGTTCTGTGTAGGGGCGCATTGCATGCGCCCGCACTCGTTAAAACTGGAAATAAATGAATCTTGGTGATTTATCAGGAGAAAACACAAGAACTAAAAACATCATGACGACGCAATAAGCAACCTTCAGTGGTATTGGCGTTTTCGCCACCCACTGGGTTTTATTGAGATAACCCATCACGATGTGCGTCACTGCCAATATAGGCAGCAACAAGAAAATTGACGGATAGATAAGCGGGTAATTGATAGCAGTCAACGTCAATGCAAATGCTTGAGCACCCTGAGTTGCTGCTTCAAAGAAGAACATCTTCTGCAACATCGTCATAGCAATTTCAGTTGTTTCCGCACGGAACAACACCCAGCCGATGCAAACAACGTGGAAAGTGAAAAGCATCGACAAAACATTCCCCGGCTTGCCGGCAAGAAACGCAGTGAAAGCCTTGAAGCCTTCTGTAAGACGTTGAAATTCTTTGTGCACAACAAGTGCAACGCCGTGGAACACACCCCAGAGAAGGAAGTGCATCGCCGCTCCGTGCCATAGCCCGCCCAGAGCCATGGTCAAAAACAAGTTGCGATAGTTGAGCCAACGCCCACAACGCGATCCGCCCAAAGGAATGTAGAGATAGTCACGCAACCAGGTTGAAAGTGATATATGCCAGCGATGCCAGAAGTTGGCAATGTTGTTGGCTAGATATGGCAGGTTGAAGTTAATCGGCACTTTGTAGCCGAATAGTGCTGCCGAGCCTCGCGCAACATCTGTGTATCCGGAGAAGTCGAAGTAGATTTGAAACGCGAAGGCGTAAGCAAATATCCAGAGATCAACTCCGGTAAATAATTTCGGATGCGCAAAACCACCTTGCACAAAGAAAGTAAGATTGTCTGCAATAAGGACTTTCTTAAATAGACCAAGCAATATGAGCGCAATGCCGTCATCAAAATGCGACATGCAGAATTTCGGAACAGCAAGAAATTGCGGCACAAAATCTTGATAGCGCTTAATTGGTCCGGCAATTTGTGTCGGGAAGAAAGATGCAAAAAGCGCAAAGCCCGGAAAAGACTTAACTGGTTGTCCGCCGCGATAGACATCAACGACATAGTGAATGAATTCAAAAACAAAAAACGAAATTCCCAACGGCAAAATAATATCGAAAGGAATTTTCGGGAAGATGATACCAAATGGTTTCACCGCAGACGCAATAGTGTCGTCCAGGAAGAAAGCGTATTTATAAAATGCCAGCGTCGCTAAGTTGCCGACCACGCTTATCGTCAGCCACAACTTCTTGCGGGTTTCGGAGTTGGCAATTGCCAGCCCAAGGAAATAGTTGAAGAGCGTAAGCCCGATGATCAGGAATATGTAAATCGGTCGCCAGCTCATGTAGAAGATGTAGCTGGCGGCAAGTAGTAAGTACACGCGGAAACGCTGGGGAATTACCCAGAAGAGCGCCACAACGATGGGCAGAAATATTGCGTACTGAATGGAGTTAAAAAGCATCGCCTACGCCAAAACAACCTAGTTATCAACAGGTCTGTTAATGATAACCAGGTTGTTTTGTAAGATCCACGAGGAAAAACTAATGAGTTTCCTTCGCAGGAGTCGTCGCAGCTTTCGTTGCTCCGTCATCGTTGGACGTTGAGGCAGCCTCGGTTTCCTTGATTATCGCCTTCTTGGCATCAGCCACTTTGGCGGTTTTGACAAAACGACGCATGCGCTTATTGCGAATTTGCTCAAGCTTAGCTTCGTGCTCTTCGTTGACCAAGTCCATTACTACGAGTTGTTCCCAGACTCCAGGATGATCCTTGACAAGATCTTCTTTGGGCAGAGCTGTTACTTCCGGAATGTACACAACCGTATCAACAAAGCTTGGCTGTGCCTTCCAGACGCACATGACGCCTTGATCACCGCCGTAGTAAATACGGATAAGAGCAACCAGACCGACAAGGGCTACGACCAAAAGAATCAGTGTTAGATTTTTAGACATAAATAGCCGACACTTCCTAATTCAAACCACACAACATGATTATTTTGTCAGGATTTCGTCTGTAAATCTATTCCCTAGTTCAGGGATTTAAATTTTGTGCAATTCGCTCCACTTTTCAGCCAGCACATGGCGGACCTGATCGATGAAGTTAGAAACCTCGTTGCGACCGTGAGTCGGTCCAACTGGCGTGAGTTGAAGGCAGCTAAATTCCTGCCCTTCGATACGCACGACTGGCGCCCGGCGCGGCTGCTCGGTAAACTCTATAAGCTCCACCGGCACCGGCAAACGCTCTTCGGCGATTGCTGTCTCCAGGATATCTAATACACGTCGTATCGAACTGCCCGGTTCGTACATCAATTCCACTCTCATCTATACCTCCTCGTCCGCCTGATTTCAGGCACTGTACTTAATTGCTGCCATGGAAACCGTGGCGTGACCACCACAAATGTTAAGGAATAATGAAGACTATCCTTGGAGTCCATTTTATGGACATCGGGCAGTTTGGCAACTTCATAATGCTTAATATTTATACCCACTCACGTCGGTTTTAAACCTCCGGGGGTGTGTTAGAGAGCTTTTTGTCAGCCGGTTCCGTCATTCTGAGGCGCTAGCCGAAGAATCTCCCGTCTTGAACATGTGAGATCCTTCGCTTTGCTCAGGATGACAAAAATCGGGGAATGCTACTGTTACGGGCGGGCAGGCGGAGAGAAAAAAATGCACTCGGAAATAGTGGCGGCGACAGGGCACCTTGTTGATTCGCAGATTCTGACGGACATTTTTGACACGATCATCGCCTGCCAGGCGTCCTACGAGGTGATGGAGTTCACCATTGGGCGCACTAACGACGAATTCTCCAAGTTGCAGCTCAAGGTCTTCGCCGACTCCAAGCAAAAACTCGACCAGACGTTATACAGCTTAATGATGCTCGGCTGCTATCCCGTCGATGAAGCAGACTGCCAAATCATCAAAGCTGATATGGACGGCTGCGCACCAAAAGAATTTTATTCAAGCACCAACCAACGCACTGTCGTCAGACACAAACAAAATTGGATCCCCGTCGAAAATCAACGCATGGACGCCGTAATTCGTCTCACCGATGGCACGGCAACATGTCTCAAATTACGAGACATCCGCAAAGGAGACCAGATAGTCTGCGGTCACGAAGGCATTCGCGTAATGCCGGAATTTAAGGCGCGCGATCGCATGGGCTTCGCCTTTATGTCATCAGAAGTCTCTTCTGAAAGACGCGTCGAAACAGCTGTTAAAAAAGTCGCGGAGTTAATGAAAGAAAAGAAAAGCGCCGGCGAAAAAATTGTTTTTGTCGCCGGGCCCGTCGTCGTTCACACAGGCGGCGTCGAACACTTATCCAAATTAATTCGCAAAGGCTACGTTGATGTTCTGCTCAGCGGAAATGCATTAGCTGTTCACGACATAGAAAATGCTTTGTTCGGCACGTCCTTAGGTGTAGACCTAGAGAAAGGTCTGCCTATTCACGAAGGTCACAAGCACCACATGAAAGCGATTAATACAATTATTCGCGCCGGCGGCATAGCAAAAGCTGTCGAGACAGGAGTATTAAAATCCGGCGTCATGTACGAGTGCATTAAAAACAAAACGCCATTTGTCTTAGCTGGTTCAATCCGCGACGATGGCCCATTGCCTGAGACGGAAATGGACTTAATTACCGCTCAGAATCAGTATTCCGAGGCAATTAAGGACGCAGGGTTGGTTTTGTGTCTCTCATCCATGTTACATTCAATAGGAGTGGGTAATATGCTGCCCGGCTGGGTTACCACCGTCTGCGTGGACATTAATCCGGCTGTTGTCACCAAATTATCCGATCGCGGCTCAGCCCAGGCGTTGGGCATAGTGACAGACGTAGGGTTATTCCTCAATTTGTTGTCGGCACAGCTATAAAAATTGAGGGAACATAAAGACCAGACACGCGTCGGTCATTGGTAAGTGGCATATTAGGTCAGACGCTCAGGAGTTTAGGTGACGTGATCAATTTAGTGCGGCGCAATGCGCGATTTTGGCTTCCAATTTTGCTCAGTTTTGCCGCGGGCGCAACTTCCATACAGTTCGCTTGGGCAGGCAATAGTGAGCCTTTGGTTCTTCAGGAATCCTCTTTAGAAAACCAGACAAAGTTAAACGTAGACACTCTCAAATCAGCACAAAGTGAAATTAAGAATCTGCACATCGTAAGCTCGGATTTAGTGCGCGGCGCACAACCAAGCTATAAGGGACTGCAACTTCTAAAACGAGCCGGCGTAAAAACAATCGTCAACTTGCGCAATGAAGAGAAGTGGATTAGAAGCGAGCGCACACTCTCGCACAAGCTTGGATTTAAGTACATAAGCATTCCGCTTAATTCATTTAATACAATTCCTCAGGAAGCAATTGATGAATTCTTGCGCCAGGCACTGGGTCCTTCCAGTCAGCCAGTGTACGTTCACTGCATGCTCGGCGAAGACCGCACAGGCTTAATGTGCGCTTCATATCGCATGCACAAGGACGGCTGGTCAACACAAAAAGCCTTTGAAGAAGCAGTAGCTTTGG
>JAKFVJ010000429.1 GCA_021732245.1 Candidatus Obscuribacterales bacterium
GTTGCAATTGGGTCTAAGCATCTCCAGTCCATAAGATGACCAATTGACTGTTGCGTCTTGCGAGCCGAAAGTTTGAGGGCAGGTGAATTGTTCAAGATATAGCCCGGCGACCCGAGGATAAGTGTGAGAGCCTTCCAGGTTGTGAATTTTTGCAGCTAAACTGCTTTCCTTGTCAAAGAAATGAATTGGAGCTTCATGGCGACAGTTGGAAAATGCCGTCCACATCAGTGTGACTGCCAATAGTATCGGCACGGATAATTTAAAGAGGGATTCCTTTAAGAGGGATTTCCTGTACAAGATTGTCAGACCGACAAAAGCCAATCCAATGACTGAGCCCGAGATCATATACTGCCCAAGGAGAGGTTTTGCCTGTTGCAGTAATGGTTCCGAACCTGGAGCTGGTAAGTGGCTCGCTATGATAAATCCCGCTATTAAAAACAATAGCCAAATTACAGTTGTTTGCAGGAGTGTTTTCTTCGCCAGCTCTCCTTTTATGATCGACTCAAATCCGGCTGCGGCAAAAATAGACAGAAAGAATACAACGAAGAACAAGAATTTGATTGGGAAACGAACAATGCTTATTACCGGAAACAGTTGTGCCATTAGTGGCATAACGAATGTTTGATCTCCCAGTGCGGCAATTGCAGAAACCAGAAGAGCGATGAGTGAAAGTTTCTTGTAAGGAAAATCCTTTCCGGAAATGCCCCAAAAGGAAAGCGTTAGGGCTATAGGACCTATATAGGCTGAAGAAAGATAAGGCATCAGTCGTGGTCTTGTATTTACCAAATTTAGGAATTTAGCCCAACGCAAGTGCAGATCTCCTAATGCCTGCCCAAAAATCATTGTGAAATAGTCGTACCAGTTCGCGCTGTACATAAATGCTTCTTGGGCGCTCATGCCTTGCGATCGTCTGGACAGAGGGATCCATTCAAGGGCAGGCAAAATAGTGGGCATGGCAAGAAGAGCCGCCAGAAAAAGTGCTAGTGTGGAAAAGCCAAACTTAATGCGAGCTGCCGAGGAGTTTTTGTCTGATGGAAAAAATAAACTAACAATCGGGCAAAGAATTATCATGATTAATCCAGGACCAGTAATCTCCGGACGCCCGCAGCTGAGAAATTGCATAACGAAGATAGAGGAAAGAAAAATTCTCCAGGCGTTTTGTAGATCAAATGAGCTGTTTATTTTCTTGAGCGACCAGAGGCAAACAGGAAGCCACGCTGCATTGGCCACAAGCGTGTAGTTAGCTTCCAGAGAAAACATGTAGCCGCAAAGCGCGAGCGTTATACCGCAGACAGCTGCTGAGAAAACGCTTGTATTGAGACTGCGGGCAAGAAGATAACCACCAATGGCGGCGATTAATTGATGGAGAGTGAGACTTAGAGCTAATGCCTGGCTAAAAGGAAATAGGGCAAAGACAATGTTGGGCAAATAGAAAAGTCCAGGCGATGGAATGGCTATTTGCGGCATACCGCAATAAGACAAATTATTCCAAAGCGGTAAGTGTCCGCTTTTAAGAGATTCTCCAATAAAACGGCAAAGAGGCTCGAAATACAGACTTACATCGCCAATATAGAAATCTTTTTGACCGGTCAGAAAAGGATAGTAAAAGCTCAACAACAGAAGCAAAACAAAGGAGACAAAGATAGGAAAAGAGGTTTTGTTGGTGTTCACTTTGTTGGCTCGATCTTCCATAAATGTCCAAACGTGTCTTGCGGTGTTAAATTGCCAAGGTTTTCTGACTTTAGATCGAGCAATAGTTTTGGCGTTGGATTTAACAAGAAAATGTCACCGGTATCCTTTATTTGCGGTGGTAATTTTTCCAGCGGCTGAACCGATAAAAGCGTAATTGGTATTGCCAGTGGCTGCAAATTTTCATAACGGTTGTCCTTCAATGCAAGAATGCTTACATAAAGTGCATGCGCTATCAAAACAAAAATGGATAACGGATGAATCCAGAGGGCGATGCCGCATGTAAGCGCATATATTAGCCACCATTGTTTCCCGAGTTTCATCGCCTTTAAGCAACAAATACTCATGGCAAGAATGGCTAAGCACCAGAGGCTATATGGACGTGCTTCCTGCGCATAGAGAACTTGAATTGGTGAAAGTGCCATAAGTATTGTGGCAACAGCAGCCACCCGGTTGCTGCCAAAAAGCTCTATTGCCGCAAGCCAGACAAGGGGCAAGCAGAGAAGGCTGAAAACGGCAGATAATCCTCTGACAACAGCTACGCTATCGCCAAAGAAACTACACCATGATCTCTCAAGCAAGTAATAGAGAGGCGGAATATGAGGATCTTCAACAGCCGATGTGTATATTGTGTGACTGGCATCTTTATCCATATTCAACTGTTGGAACTTGAGTAAGTCGCCAACTCTTGAGATGTGTCCGTTCTGTGCCTCAGTCAAAATTTCTTCAACGGTGAATCCAGAAATCCTCAAGAGAGTATAGGATTCGTCCAGCCAGCAAATTTTGCTGTCCAGATTGTAGGTTCGAAAAAAGCCACCAGCCAGGGTGGCTAAGATAGCCAGCAAAAATAGCCATTTATCGAATCTTGCCAATTGTTGTTAATGCTGTCCTTAGCCGATGGTAAATTGATACCGCCATAATTATAACGACTCAAATTACATAATAAATCAATTGCATAATAAGCTCAGCCTTTGTAAAGTAGTGGTGGTCAATTCAGGTAGGTCGTTCATGGAACCGGCACAAATTTCTCAGGTGTCCGCTTTAGTACTGACAGTACAGATACATTCCGGGGACTCGGACAAGTTAACGGCGTGGCTCGTCAAAATGATGATGCGGGCAGCTGACTATCCTGGTTTCTTAAGTGCTGAAATTATTCCGTCTATTTCCAAAAACGATCCTCAGTGGTTTTTGGTGGAATGGTTTCGCACGAATGAGGATTTATCCAATTGGCAAACATCGCCCAATAGAGTTCAGTTGAAAGACGAGCTTTCCGCTTTGTTTGCTGAAGGAAGTCTGACCTTAAAAGAAGAAATTACTGATCAAGCAGGTACAAGAGGCAGTGTGGCAACAGCCATCATCACGGCTATCAAGCCGGGCAAGGAAAAAGAGTACCAAGAATGGGCCTCGCGCATAAAAGTTGCTCAGTCTAAATTTCCCGGATATCGCGGCACTTATTTTCAGCCGCCAATGGATAGTCATGTCGACAATTGGACAACGCTTCTGCGCTTCGATACGCCGGCTAATCTCGACAATTGGTTTAACTCTAAAGAGCGCAATGAACTAGTCTTAGAAGGACAACAGTACGTTAAGTCGACGGGCTATCATGCGCTGCCTGTTGCGTCATTTCCCGGCTGGTTTCCTGTCGACAAGAAAGGAATACCGCCATCTCGTTGGAAAACAGCAATGCTTGTCCTTCTATGTTTGTATCCTTTGGCTGTTTTACAACTTAAATATGTCAGGCCATTGCTAACGGCATTCCCTTCCGAGATTGTTACTTTTATAAGTAATCTGACAAACGTAATGATTATGTCCTGGTTCCTCATGCCTTTTGCGGTAAAACAATTCGACAAATGGTTGTATCCATCTGAAACAGGTGCGTCGGCCAACGCAAAAGGACTTGCAATAATTATTGCCTTGTATGCAATGGAAATAGCGCTTTTGTTGGTCTTAGTTCATTGAGAATGTGCGTTATTTATTGTAGGTATTGTGCAATTGCCCACAAGCTGCATCAATGTCTGTGCCGCGCTCTAAGCGGATGGTCACTGTTTTGCCTGTTGATTCAGCTAAATGCTTGAAGCGTTGTTGCGCTCTTATTGACGGACGCTTGTAAGGTGTCACCCCATCAGGGGTTTCTGTCGGATTGTACGGAATGAGGTTGATCATGCAAGGCACATTGCGAACTAATTGCGCGAGTTCTCGTCCTTGCTCGTCAGTGTCGTTGACTCCGGCAAGCAGCACATACTCGATAGTGACGCGTCTTTTGGTTGCCTCTGCGTAATCAGCGAGCGCTTGCATCAATTTCGGCAACGGATATTTTTTGCTTATAGGTACTATTTCTTCTCGAGTTTTTCTATCCGGCGTATGCAGTGAAAGAGCAAGCACAATAGGCAGTCCTTCTTCGGCTAAGCGGTTTATGCCGGGGATAATACCAGATGTAGAAACTGTCAGATGGCGGCAGCCGATACCCACTGATTGGGAAATCGTGTGTATGGAAGTGATTACTTCCTCGACATTTAATAGAGGTTCACCTTGTCCCATGTAAACAACATTGCTTACGCGTTTGCCTGATTCTCTTTGAATGCACATTATTTGATCGACGACTTCTTGTGAGGTCAAATTGCGTGTAAACCCCAGAAATCCTGTGGCGCAAAATGTGCAAGCAACAGCGCAGCCGACTTGAGTGGATACACAAGCTGACAAACTTTCTCTATCGTTGAACGACATAAGTACTGATTCGACGAATTTGCCGTCGGACAACTAAAACAAATATTTGCGCGTGCCGTCTTTGCTTACCTGCATGTGCGCGAGTTTAAGCAGGGAAATCTGGGCAACTTCTTCGAGCTTTACGCGCAAGTCGGCAGGCAGATCGGTCATCTCTTCAAAAGACTTTGCCCACTTGGCATAAATCCAGCTATGAATCTGTTTGGCGCGATAGGCGGGCAAGCCAAGTTCGAGGGCGAACTCGGTTAGCTCCGGAAGTGACTTGCCAGACAACGGGGTTTTCATGCGCCCATGATATCAAGAATTGTCGGCAAACACCTGAAAACCACACCCAGCTGGCGGAAATCTGGCTACCTACCATGTTAAAATTATAGGTCAAATATATGTATATCTAAATCTTGCAGGGGCAGCTGTCTTAGTCTTGCCTCCTTGGGGGAAGTAAAATGTCCGACGGCTTTGATGAACGCATGCGCCAATGGTTGAAACAACTATTTGGTGACACAAATGAAAAAAGAGTTAAGGTTCTCAAAGACTACGTCGTCAGAGCTAACCAGTTTGAGCCCCAGATGGAAGCCTTGAGCGACGAGGAATTAAGAGGCAAAACAGCCGAATTCCGCCAAAAAATAGACAATGCGTTGTCGGGTGTTGAGGACTATGCCTTGATGCCGGCTGACGCGCCAAAAATGCCGGGTCAGTTCCGTAACCAGAAGGACAAGGTCTTGGCTGAGGTTTTAGAAGACCTTTTGCCTGAAGCTTTTGCAACTGTTCGTGAAGCAGGTAAGAGAACTCTCAAAATGCGTCACTTCGATGTGCAGCTTTTGGGTGGCGCTGCTCTGCACTTCAACAAGATTTCTGAAATGCGTACTGGTGAAGGTAAGACATTGGTGGCAACCCTACCTGCTTACCTCAATGCTTTGGCTGGTCGTGGTGTCCATGTTGTAACGGTAAATGACTACCTGGCTCGCCGTGACGCTGAGTGGATGGGGCAGATTTACAAGTTCTTGGGGCTTTCAGTAGGACTTATCTATTCCCATCAACCGGATCATGAAAAGTACCAGGCTTACAGAACCGATATTGCTTACGGTACTAACCACGAATTTGGCTTCGACTATTTGCGCGACAACATGCGCACGTCTTTGGATCAGTTGGTACAGCGTCCTTACTACTATGCCATTGTCGACGAAGTGGACAATATTCTCATCGACGAAGCAAGAACCCCTCTAATTATTTCCGGATTTCCAACAGAGTCGTTCGTTGAACTTTATAAACGCATGGCGCAATTAGCTCCGCATCTTGAGCGCGGCAAGGACAAGGACGACGAGGAATGCGATTACTGGGCCGATGAAAAGACAAAGAGTGTACTTTTAACCGAACGCGGCATCATGAATGCAGAGAAGATGCTCGGTGTAAGCGACCTCTATGACGTGAAATACAATTTTGCCCACCACTTGGGACAATCATTGCGCGCTAAAGAGCTCTACAAGCTTGATACCGACTATGTAATTCGCCCAAATGAAAAAGGGCAATTGGAAATCGTCATCGTTGACGAGTTCACCGGTCGTATGATGGTCGGCAGACGCTGGGGAGATGGCTTGCACCAAGCTATTGAAGCTAAGGAAAACGTGCCTGTTCAGGAAGAAACGTTGACTTACGCTTCTATTACCTACCAGAATTTGTTCCGTCTATATCCAAAACTTGCCGGCATGACAGGTACCGCTATGACGGAAGCCGCTGAGTTTAACAAGATCTATAACCTGGATGTCGTTTCAATTCCGACCAATAGGGAAAACATCCGTAAAGATTCAGCTGATATCATCTACAAAACAGAAGCGCAGAAATTTTATTCTGTGGTCGAAGAAATTGTTGAAATGCACGAGCAAGGAAGACCCACTCTTGTTGGTACAACCTCAATTGAAAAGTCAGAAATTGTCGATGAGTTGTTGTCCAAGCCGCAGAAAATGGGTGAATATCTAATTCGCAAAATAACCAAGCTGATGGAGTTCATCAAGAAGCACAAATTGGAAGGAGCTTCTATTGAAGCGGCTAAAAAACATTTTGAGCGTCCGGGTCTTATTGATTCTGACAAGTTCGAAGAAGTCTGCAAGCAAGTAGAGAAGGAATACCCCAAACAAGAAGAGCTGATTGAACGCTTTTATTCAATAGCTAAGACGGCTCGCGTAATTGCTGCTATTCGCCGTGGCATTTCACACCATGTG
>JAKFVJ010000135.1 GCA_021732245.1 Candidatus Obscuribacterales bacterium
GATGTGGTGGACTTTGTCTTTGTAGTCGCACCGGGTGGTTTGGAGCGTGACGTTGTAGAAGGTCTTGTTGTCTTTGCCGAGGAAGAAGAGATCAACGAGACCATTTTTTCCGTCGAGATAGTCGTTGGTGTAGAAAAGACCACCAAGTGCCGGTGCTGCTTTGTCGATGGCGCGCTTGAGGAAGAAGCGCATGGTTTTACGACGGCGAGCAGTCAATTGGGTGAAGGTCTTTTTCTTTTTGCGGTTTTTAATCATTGGTTTCCTTTATTTTAGTAGGTTGTGAAGCGAGAGAGCAAGGACAATATCCTTGCTCTCTTGTTCGGCGTTTATGGACAAGGGCGCATGCAATGCGCCCCTACGCCTTGGTGCATCGCATGCAGGGCGTTTACGAGTTTTCCAGGCCGTCGCCTATCGTGTTGTCGAAGAGTTTGCATTCGGCTTGATACGCAGCCCAAGCTTCTGGATCTGCTTTTAGTCGCTCAACACTTTCGTTGAGCTTGCGGAAGAACTCGTTACGCTCTTCCTGGGATATGAGGCGACGCTTAGGACGGCTTGGCTTTTGTTGTTCCATGGATGGGCTCCTTATTTGTTGCGTTTGAATGGGCGCGTGATAAGTTGTCCGTACTCCTGGGCGGTGAATATCACAGCTGTTGTGTAGCTCAATGGGTTGAATGGATTGTTGAGAAACAGCGGGCTGTTTTTTTCGAATGCAACGTGCCCGAGGAATTGCAGAAACCAACCAACGGTGAAGAGGGTAATTCCTGCCAGCAAATTCGTTACTGCGCTCGGCGTGGTGGCAACACTCTGGAGGATATTGGGCAGAGCGACATGGAAGAAAAAGTGGAAATGTTGCATGCCTGTCGGACTGAAAGCGCACTTAACGATGAACGCCGATACTTTCAATATCGGGATTAGATAGAGAGTAAAGGCGATGAGTGAGGCCATGATCATGGGGATGCCGATCATGTGTGTAGCGCGGCAGCCGCGTGTTTTATGACCGGCGCGGTATAGGGACAAGTAATCTTTTTGTGCGCGCAGTGCGCGGCGTATGAGTTCTTTGAGTGTGGACATGGGCGTGGTTCTCCATGTGGGTACTTGCGACGTTCGGTACGTCGTGACGTGGATGTGATTTGCTTTGTCATTCTGAGTGAAGGCGCAAGGCGCTGAAGCGAAGAATCTGCCGTGACGATTCTTTGGTCGCGTTCATTGACACGAACCGAGAAATGCCTGGGCAGATTCTTCGCTACGCAGCAAGCTGCTTCGCTCAGAATGACAAAGATGAGTTAGTCGTTCTTACCGTTAAAGGTGAAGCCAAAAGACGGTAGCTTCGCTTTGAAGTCTTCTACACCTCGGAAAAGAATGCAGTTTATTCCTAGCTGCTCGGCGGCGCGGACATTGACTTCGAGATCATCTACAAAGAGACAATTTGAAGCCGGCACTCCGCTTAGCTCTAGAACGTGTTCGTAGATTTCCGGCTCAGGTTTTGCTTTGCCTAAGGTGTGTGACAGTACAAGTTCATCGAAGTGACGAGCGATGTTGAATCTAGAATGTATTTCGTTCCAGTGAATTTCATTCGTGTTGGAAAGCAAGTACATCTTCGCTACTTGCTTCTTCAGCGAATCAAGTATTGTTGCCATCGCCTGATTTTCTTCCAGCGAAAGTATCCAAATCGCTTTGAATTCCTCAAGAGTTAAATCCGATTGCAATTGCTGGTTTAACTCATTGAGGAATTCTAGTGTTGAAATTCTTCCGTGCTCGTAACCCAGCGACGACATGTGACCCATCACTGCTGCCAAGTCTTGATAGGGACGTTTTGCTCTGTCGGCAAATCCACTTTTGACAAGTTTCCAATCGAAATCGATAAGGACATGTCCCGCATCGAAAATGAGTAGTTCGATTTTGCTTGTCATTGTGTCTCCCCCAATCTGTCATATCTTAGCAGCAGCGACCTACAAAGTGATGCCATGGTCGGCAAAACACTTTTTGATCATTTCTGCATGGACGCCGTTGAAAAGCTTCTGGTCGGCAAGCGTTACTATGCGAAGCATATCCGTAAATAACACTTGATCCGCAGGAGCAAGACCGAGCGCTACTATGAGCAGTTTAAACAAGTCCTTTATGCCCCGCTCGATTTCGGCGGCTTCGGAAAGCAAAGCAATTTCCGGTAGGACTTCTTTGCGCTGAGTGGCAAACCAGATGAGCAAATCAAGAAGTGCGCCACCAGGTATTAGTCCGTCGTGGTGCACTCGACCGTTTTTGTCTTTGACGGTAAGGCGTGTCTTTAATTCGCGCAGCTTCGGATACGAGGTGTACGAGCCGACAATGCGCAAATTATCAATAAGCGCTTGTTTGGTGAGGATTTTCCCCGCGCTGGCTCCATGCCATAGAAGAAACAGATACGACATCATCAAGGCGAATACGTCTCCCAGTCCCTCGTTAATAGCGCGTCCTTCGTCACCGGGCAGCCAGCCCGCCGGAGCCATGATAAAGACAATGGTGTGTCCGAATTCATGAGCCGGGAATATTCCGTCGTTGCCTTCGTCAGGTGTGTATCCACCACCTTTGCGCCCTGTGCCACGACCGATGATTATCATGAAGCGGCTGGGATCAAACTCGGCATTGTTGGGGAAGCCATCGTCACACACTTTGACTACAAGCGTCTTGTTGTGTTTGCGTCCACCGCACTCGATGAATAGCTTTTGCAAGCTGTTTATCCAGAATGCTGCGTTGACTGCTTCGAATTCACGCTGGTCTGGTGTAAACAAATACTTACCGTCGGCATTTGGTTTCAACTCGACAAATTTGTAGTCTGTGTTTTTGAAGAAGACTTGAATTTGGTCGGTTTTGAAAACTGCCGCATCGGTTAAGTTGTCGAACGTTCCGGTTTGAAACGGCAATGGTTGAGGCGCAAGCGGATCAGGTATAACAGCAAACACATTGCACGGTGATGTGTAGAAAAGACTCAGGTCCTCGGTGCGAAGTATTTTGCCGTTGGCAGCATCAATGACGTATTCCATTCGTCTGCGCGTTTGCGCGCAACGCAGGGTGACTTCATAGGCGAGATCGTTGTGCGTTTTACCGCGAGTCTTGTGCTCGTTGAATATCAATCGACACTTCTGCAATCTTGATTCGGCAAAACCAAAATCGTTTTTTGCGATGGTGATTGCTTGAGTGCGTTCGATGAGCTTTCCATAAGCTTTCCTCGTGCGCCCACGACTCAGGCTGGAGACAACTAGCCAAATTGCCCCTTGCCGATTCATGTAAATCTGCAAGTGGCTTCTTCGTATTTTGCGAACACGATTTCCGACTAAGAGCACTTGGTCATACATGACGAGATAACCAATTTGACCCAGGTCGACAACTTTAGACAGGCGTAATCGAATGTTTTTGAGTTGCAGAAGCTGTTTTGTTTCTGGTTGACGTAGATAGTTTCTTGCGTGCTTGAGGGGACTGCCGTCGAAATTGATATTGCTTAGTCCTCGCTCATCATCTGACGACAGATATCTGATGTGACCGCGATCATTTGCGACGAACTGAGTAGTTGGTTGTAGTTTTTTAAGGCGTGCTAAGGCAAGCCTCACTGGGCGTTTGAGAGACATATTGAACCTCGCAAAAAATCGGCGCAGACATTTTTGTCTGCGACAGAGGCGATTACTAAGGTGTTAGTGCGTTGTGCTTACTAGTTCTTGTTAGTTATTTGAAAATCAAAAGACACTCAAACCTACGGAAATTGAATGTCTAAAAGCAATATGCAATTGAAATAGATGAGTCATTGATCATCAATTTCAATTGCTAGCGCGGCTCGGTGAAGGCCAAATTGATCCACCTGAACAGCAATAAATCTAATAGCTCTATTTTGCATTGATTTGGCCTCTTGAAAAGCGCTAAGTTTGACAAGTAATTCACGTAATCCCTGGAATCCCTGGTACCCCCCTAAATCCCCTAAGAACGCCATAGCTACGACGAAAAAACGCTAAACAGCCCAGCAGCAGGCGGCAAGGTAATTACTAGATTCCATTCCAGCGCAGAAAGCATTGCTTTCTGCGCTGTTTTGTTTGTTCGGAGGTTTGACTATGAATAGTTTTTTGAAGACGACAGCAATTTCAGTTCTTGGTCCTGTTGCGCTAGTGGCTGGTTTTGTTGGCTTTGGAAATCTGAGTGCGATCTCAGTTTCGAATCAATCAAATCTTGGCTCGGTGGAGACGGCATATCTTCCCGGTGTGCCAACTGACACAACTCGTCCGCCGATACCTTATCCGCCAAGTGAGGGCAATGGCGACGCCGGCTTTTATTCCATTCCAGGTGTATTTCTAATTTTCGACACACTGGAAAGAGATCTGGTGAAGCCTGAATTTAAGGCTGCCTAAAAGAAAGAATTTTATTGGGCTGGTTTTGACGATACCGAGCTGGGCACGAAAAAGGCTCAGAAAAATCGTAATAGCCAAATCCTCGTTGAACGATACGGTAAGTTGACGCCGGCATATGAATTTATTCGTGCTGACGGGACGTATGTTTCATCTGTCACGAAGACGCCGTTGAAGCGCGATGAGATTATCGCCGTTTTAACCGAGCTTCGTTCGAGGATGGAATCCGACAACAACAATTTTGAACACATCAATGCAGCACGTGACGCGAAGCCGGCTGATATCAGTGACGGCGTTGGTTCGATGTTGCAGGAAAACATGTTGCTCGAGTTTAAAAATCAGATTGCGGCAAGTGATTACAGCCTTGTCGTTGCCTGCGCTAAGAGCAAAGAATCCAAGTCAATTGAAAAAACAGCCAAGAAGGCAGGCAAAAAGGTCAAACCCAATCGCCTGCCGGTTTTATTGGTTAACACGCGTGATTGGCTTGATGAGCGTGTATTGAGTGCATTGGAAGTGAAAGGTCCTACGGAGGGAGTGACCTACTTAGTTATTGACCGCCGGCAAAAAATTGTTGGCCGTCTTGAGGCGCCATCTGCTTCAGTCGAAGTCCTAGTCGACTTCATCAAAGAGTCTATTGCGCGTCTCGGCTCAGTAAGAACTCAGTCTACGCTTTCTAGAGCATTTGGGAATCACAGTTTTTTCAATGAAGCAGGGGTGCAACGCCAGTTGCGCCGCTGCTTTAGTTTGGAGGCATCATGAAGAGAATCAACCGGAATGGGACCAACCGGAACCCAGTTAACAAAGACAAGAAACGTCCTACTTTTAAAACCCGTACCAGAGTGCTTGCCGTATTGTGCGCGATAACGTTGCCCCTTATGCAATCCGCATACGCTGAGCCGCCAATAAATGTAAACACCAACAACTTTCACTCTCAGCACTTAGAGAACAACTCCCACTGTCACGAGCATCACATCAATATAAATCAAGGCGGCAGTAACCTGCCTGCCTGTCATCACATTGATGTGAATCAATGCTTGCCGCCAGTTATAAATGCAAATCCGGGACTGAATTTACCGCCAGTTGCGCCGTGTTTACCGACGGTTCCTCAGTGCTTGCCACAGGTACCGCAATGCGTGCCGACAATTCCACAGTGTATGCCGCAGGTACCGCAATGCGTGCCGACAATTCCACAGTGTCTGCCGCAGGTGCCGCAATGCGTGCCGACAATTCCACAGTGTCTGCCGCAGGTGCCGCAATGTTTGCCGACGATTCCGCAATGCTTGCCGCCGGTAGTGAATACAAATCCAGGTTTGTGTTTACCGCCGGTGCATCATCATGAACACGTTGATGGTAGACCATGTTTGCCGCAGATGCCGCAATGCTTGCCGTCAGTACTGAATACAAATCCAGGTTTGTGTTTACCGCCGGTGCATCATCATGAACACGTCGATGGTAGACCATGTTTGCCGCAGGTGCCGCAATGCTTACCGCCAGTATTGAATACAAATCCAGGTTTGTGTTTGCCGTCGGTGCATCATCATGAACACGTCGATGGTAGACCATGTTTGCCGCAGGTGCCGCAATGCTTACCGCCAGTAAGGAACACGAATCCAGGTTTGTGTTCACCGTCAGTTCATCAGCATCATGAACACGGTGATGGCAGACCATGTGTACCGCCGGTTACAGCGCCTAGCCCGAATAATTTAGGAACTTCTGGAGTTCACCAGGAGCATCATCTTAATGGTGGTGGCTTTAACTTCGGCGCTTTTAATTCTGGTGTACAGCAGATAAACAGCGGGAACGCTGGTAACAAGGGAAATTCTGGTAACAACGGAAATTCCGGCAACAACGGACATGGCTCAGATCATGGTGTAGGTCATGGCTATGACAATGGACCTGGACGAGGTCCTGGAAATGGAAATGGCTATGGTCACAATGGTGGCAACCAAGGAAACAATGGAAGTTACTGTTACGGCAGCTATGGAAATAGTGGTGGCAACAACCAAGGAAACAATGATCATGGGCATGGCTCAGATCATGGTGTAGGTCATGGCTATGACAATGGACCGGGACAAGGTCCTGGTAATGGAAATGGCTATGGTCACAATGGTGGCAATCATCATCATGGTTGCAACCCACCACCTTGTCCGACACCACCACCTTGTCCAACACCGACGCCGACACCCACGCCGACGCCGACACCAACGCCGACGCCGACACCAACACCGACGCCGACGCCGA
>JAKFVJ010000136.1 GCA_021732245.1 Candidatus Obscuribacterales bacterium
CCCCTATATCTCGGCTAATTTCAGTGAGGTTCAATAATTAGCCGTTGCGAGCCGCCAGTGCTTTCAAGAAGAGTTGGAATTGCGATAGATCTCCGACCTGGCGAAGCGTGCGAACGTCACGCTCTAAATATGTCTGCAGGTAGCTAGATTGCCAGAGCGCGGAGTCTCTCTTGGGGTGGGCAACAAGCTCTGGATAATAGCCACGAATAAAGTCATGCCAAAGTCGTTTACGGGAAATGTTCATGTTGCCGGCAGATTTTGGCTTTCGTTCCCAAACAAGGGGCAACTCCGGCTTTCCGGAAACTTCTTTTTGTGACAAAGGTAAGAGTTTGAGCATCGCGGTTCTACCGGCCAGCGTTTCTGTCACGTGTTCCAGCAACATCAAATTTTGGGAGCCAGTTAAGATATATTGTGCTGGCGTATTACGTTTTTCGTCGATTCGTTCTTTGATATAAGGGAGAAGCTCAGGGGCGTATTGCACTTCGTCCATAATTACGGGAGCCTCGTAAGTGTCAAGAAAACCTCGCGGATCGGAAATTGCTGCTTGTCTGATGTCTGGAGTGTAACTTTCAGCACTAATTGGCACGGTTTCTTCGGAATTATTTGGCAGTCATTTAGCCATTAATATTGCAGCTGCATGATGGCTTGATTTGCGTCCATTTGCTCATCGGTATCCATGTACTGACGCAATTGTCCGAGATTTGAGTGCCCGGAGATTGCCTGCACAGTAGAGGGAAGAACGCCGGCGCTGAACATGGCGGTCAGGCAGGTGCGCCGCATGGAATGCGTGGAGGCTCCCTCCAAATGTAATGTTCTAAAGACACGGATAAGGATATTGTGTGCGGCTGCACGGCTTAGATGCCCACTCTGTGAGTCCTTTGACGGGAGCAACCACCCGTTTTCGGATAGCGTACACTTGTATTCTTCCAGCACCTGTCTCGATTTTGGGTGTATCGGAATACTGCAGGTCAACACTGTTTTCTTTTTCTTCCTAATTACCATTGCTTCTTGGCGGATACCGCCGTCTTCGGTGAACAGTTGGTCTTGGCGAAGTCGGATAATTTCCCCGATACGCAAACCAGCGTAAATGCCGAGAGCAAAGATGCATCTGTCACGTGGGTTTTCTAATCGCGCAAAAATTGCGTATATGTCTTGAGTCCGGAATATTGTTGCGGTGCGCATTTTGCCTACGATACTCCTATTACCAAACTCTCACGGGCAGCCTCGACCACCTCTTTGGTTATGTTCTTAAGCTCGTTAATCTGAAGCACCCGTTCGACTTGCATGAAGAGCCGGTGTAGGAGCCGGAAATTGCCTCCTGTAGTGCGGACGACTGCTGACATTGCTTCTGTGTCGGTAAAGTCATTCTGTTGTAACGAAAGCCCAAGCTCATTCCATTTTCGCTCAAATATAAATGTCATTTCTTCATTGCTCAGCGGCTTGAATTCGTGAACAAAGCCTACTCGTGAGTAAAGTTGTGGATATCTAGATAAGCGCTTCTCAAGCCCCGGCATTCCAATTAAGACCAATCCAATTCGCGACTTGTCAAAAATATCACGCACTTGTTCCATTGCCTGAAACTTCAGGCGATCGGCCTCATCCACAATGATTAACTCGGTGCAGTCTTCGGGTAACGAATCGCTGGCGCTCTCATCCCCTTTGCACATTGCCTCTCTGACACCGTATTTGAGAGTGTGGCGCAAAGATGCGATCTCTTTCTCCACTTGTTTGGGAGTGGTGCTGACTGTTGGCGTATAGACAACTGTGCGACAAGTGCCCATTTCCAAAGGAAGACTGTTTTCTGTGGGATGCGAACGAAAGTGTTCCAGAATGTCACTTTGTGCATAATGGCGAGCAGAGAGCGTTTTTCCTACGCCTGGAGGCCCATAACACAAGCCGATATAACGATAGCGCTTGCACGCATCGGCAAATTCAACAAATTTGCGATATTCCTTGGTGATAAGAAAGTCGCTCTGGGTGGGTTCTTCACTCTGTAGCATAACGCTTTAGTTTTGTACCTCCTTTGCTTTCAAAGCTCTGTGCCGGCACCGGGGATGGTGCGGCAACGCTTTTATGAACTTCCAAGAACCGGTCTACAATGGTCTTTCTGGTAGTGATCGACTTTTGTAGATCTTTACGTCGTTCATTGCGTGCTTTTATTAAAGACTTAAGACTTAGCGTTGTGTCTGCTAACTCCCGGCAGATTGCTCTGCAAAGAAATCGGTTGTTGCTGTAAACCATAATTTCAGCAAGATCACGGGGGTCATATCGAATAATTACTGACTCACCGACGAAGCCGGCAAGATTCACATCCATATAACGGAAGCCCTGGAAATGAATTCCATCAGGATGTACTTTTCTTGGCTTTACTACGGTCAGCAATAACAAATCAAGTTGCTCTAACGAATCGACCATGCGCGGGATAAATCCAAAGGATTCCCAACGCATCATGGGTGCGGTCTTAATCTCGGAGTGCTCCCGCATCAAATAGTCTGCGAGAAGCCATTCTTTGAATGCCCAGTCAAGCTCATCGAGCGTAAGCGAAGCCACAACATTCTTTTCACCACGTGGTGCGTAACCGGGCATGTTATTCAGAAACAGATCATCGACCGTGCGAAAAAATCTCTCCATTTTGCCGCGGCCGCGCGGCTCGCCGACTGTTGAAAAGATTGCTTCAAACTTTAGATCGGTTGCCACTTGCTGTATGTGCAAGGAGGTAAAATCACTGCCATGGTCTGTGTAAAATTGATCAGGAAGTCCGTAGATATGCCAGCGCGGATCTTGTTTTCGCCATACTGCTTGCCGCAGAGCCAAAGCGGTTCGCATGGCTGATGGTGCTTCAAAGGCAATGAAATAACCAGCTATCGCACGGCTATAATCGTCAAGAATTACCGTAAGCCAGGGCTTCTTTGGCTTGCCAGTGCTATCGATAATCAGACAATCAAGATGCTTGTGATCGGCCTGCCAGATTTCATTTGGTCTTGTTGATTCGCGCCTGTATACCAAGTCGAACTTCTCCTTGTAAGCTTTTGAGCCTTCATGCGCCAGCATCAACATGCTCTTATCAAGACGTCTGGCTATGTCATAGACCGCGCTATAACTCGGACATTTCCACCCTTCGCGCTTACATATTTCCTCAACCTTGCGGAAGACAAATGCAATTGTTGCCGGCGGCTTGCGTAAGCAGAGCCCCTCGATTAGACTTTCTAAGTCAGGGTGCAGATTACGTCGGGCGCCCCTGTCGTTTCTAGATTTGCGTGCTAAAGAGAAGAGTCCGCCATTGCGATAGTCCTGAATCCATCGCCATAGTGTCCTGACCGACACATCATGCTCCTTGGCCAACTGAGCAAGCGGAACGCCATCACTTATGAAACCCCGTATGCAATTGAACCGGTATTGAACCAGTTGTTGCGCTTCGGCTTTCAGTAAATGCTTTTCTCCACTGTCTTCCATCAGAAGTCCTCAACATACGCGGCGGCAACTTCCTCGGGTGGATTGGTGTAGCGCTGAATGTATCGCTGCGAGCGATGCCCAAGTCGGCGCTCAAGCTCATAGGCGTCAGCGCCGGTTGTCTTTGACAATTGAAAGGCAAATGTGTGACGCAGATCGTGCGGACATAAGGGAGAAATCATGCGGTCTGCCTGTTTGATTTCGCTGTCGTGCCAGCGACCAATTTGGTTGAGAATGCCGTTTATCGCTTGCGGTGCGAATCGCCCGTCATCACGTCTTGATGCTACCTCGCCGGCGGCAAGAAACAGTGCTCGTGTGCCGGCGGTTTCATCGCGCCTGCGTTCTTTTTCCAGGTAATCGGCCAGTGCAAGGCGCGCATCGAGCGACAAAAATACGGTGCGTTCTGTTTTACCCTTTCCCTTGACCTTGCATATTCTGGCTTTCTTAGCCTGCCTCAGAGCGCCTGGAGTTGAAGGCTCAAGTTGTTCGATATCAAGTCGAACAAGCTCTTCCCGCCTAAGTCCGGTAGAAAGAAGAACATATACTATGGCTCGATCGCGCAGAGGTCGTGCCTTGACTCTCAACGGCGCCTCTTCTGCAAACTTTGCCCAATCCCTGCCCTTCAGCTTGTGGAAACGCTCTAAGCGGTCACATAAATTCTTCAGTGATCTTACTTGCGCTTCAGATAATGTGCGCGGTTCAAGTGGTGGCAACCCAAGCTCGGAGATTCCCTTTGCCGGATCGCCGGAAGGCAGCAGCCTCTGGTCATGCGACACCAACCAACTAGTAAGCGCTGACAAAGATGCAACATGGTTATTCACCGTGGATGGTGCCATTTTTTGTTCAACTAAAGATTTTTGCCAAGCAATCACGTCGCGTTTCAGGCAACCGGTGATGCGATCGTGACCGTAGCGGTCGATGAAGAATTGCCGAAAGCGCTTCAAGTGAAGGTCTATTTTGTTGGCAACAGCAAGCGACCGGACATCCTTGATGGCAAGAGAAAGAAATTGTTCGATCCAATGCTCAAGGCTGTCAGGCGGGACCACATCTTGAGAGCCAAAGCTGGCTTGCACCTTTCGTAAGGTAACTTTGCTTGGATGTTGAGAGTTTAGTGACTGACCGGCTGGTGTTTTCGGTTTCATTGAAAACAAGTTTACCAGACAGAAGAGCTATTCTGTCCGGTAAATCAACACTAGCCGTGAGACCGAATCTGTGCCAGTCAAATAATTACTCTTGTTTGCCTCCGGCGACTTCCGTTATTTCGGAATACCCATTTACAGAAACCCTCATTTTACGGGCATCTTCAATAACCAACTGCCAAAAGGCCATGCCGGCCTCCGCGCCCATGGCTGAGCCACAGCCTGGAACCTATTTATACCTGTTTACTACTTGTATAAACATGGTATAATTTCGGTAGAAACACAGGAGTCCATAGGATGATTGAGCGTTACAATGCAGCAGTTTTGGACCCGGATGCTTGTTTAGAGAAGCTGGGGCAAGCCGTTGGCGCTGCTCAGCTGACCTTAACTCAAGCAGCCTCAGCCGAGGACCTTATTAATTCGGTGGTCATTAATGACCCGGATGTCGTGCTTTTGGATTATGAGATGCCGGGGCTTTCCGGCAAGGAATTGACCAAGCGGCTGCGCGAGGTCAATCCAGCAATACCGATATTGATCATGTCTGCAAATCCCGATTGGTCGGCGTTAGAAAGCGATCCGTTAATGGACATGGTGAAAAGTCCTGTGGACCCAAACGAAGTCCTGCACCGGATTTTCAAGCTACTGCACGGTTCGCAGGAAGACGCGCCTAGTCGCTTCCGGCTGCCAAAGATGATTGTCGATGAATTACGCGGCGACAGCGGCCGCATTGATGCTAAATTAGTCGCTGAAATGTTCGGATTATCTATTCCAGTATTGGCAGGGATCATCAAAGCTGGCGAGCCAGCTCTGTATAAGACGCCTGATTCCAAGTCGGTGCAAGCAAAACTCGTTGATTTCGAGCGCATTGCTTGGGGCTTGCTGAAGCTGACTGGCTCGCCGAAGGGGCTTAGGATTTGGTTGAATGCGCCAAATCCTGAGCTCGATAAAGAGTTGCCGATCGATTACATCAAAGAAGGCCACGTGGAGGATGTCGCGGCAATGGTTGAGGATGCGTTGTTGGGGCACCCGAGTTAATGCATCCAGAAGCGAGCTTGCCAGGCATCATCGCCGGATTGCCAGTCATTACATATAACGGGACGCTGCATCGACTTGTCGATTTCGCAACGCTAACCGGGTACGACCCGATGATGCCGTTGTTCACTCTTGGTCCCGGTCTGAATGGGCAACGCTACACGCCAAAGGGCGGACCGAGCGCGCTCTATGCTGCCGAAGACATAGTTACTGCGCAAGCTGAGTATCACCGAGTAGATCGCATCGTGTTAGTTGCCGATCCGACGTACAACCTGGTGGCAAATCCAACGGTACACCTGACTATCCAGGTGGACTTAGAACGCGTGCTTGATATTGCAGATCCGGCAATTCAAGCAGCATTAGGGACAACGGTAGCGGAGCTGACCGGTCCCTGGCGCAAGCAAATGATCAAGAAGCTCTTTTGCCCAACGCATGTATTGGCTAATGCGGTGTACGCCAACGGCAATATTCAGGCTATGCGCTATCCGTCAGCGCGTGGAACTGAATTCTCAAACTTGATCATGTGGGATGAACGGATCGGACTGCCATCTTTCATCCAGGTCAGAGACACAAGCGGCACTCTGTCAGCCAGAATCCCGCCAAAGCGCGCTTACAAGAAGCGTCCGGTGACGTAAGCTGCTGACTCTTCAACGACAACATTTGGCATCCAGGTTTAGCTGCATACTGATGCGGGCAACAAGGAGATGAGTAGCTTTTGCATAGTCCGCGTGCCAATCATGAAAGTCGCTAAAACTCAGGCGTTGCTAATGACCGTCATGGCAATCAACATGATTACCCTGTACATGACACCTGCCGGCAAGTGCTATGCCACCGAAGAAGTGCAAGCTCTGCCTAATCTCATATACAGGTCCGCCTACAATGGGCAGGTGCCGCAAATGACAGATGAGCAATGGCGCAAAATTGTTTTTCTCTACTCCGCTTACAATCAGACCAAGACAAATTTTCAAGACCAAATTAC
>JAKFVJ010000137.1 GCA_021732245.1 Candidatus Obscuribacterales bacterium
CTTACAGCTTGAGCTGTCTGCTCATCGAGATCGCTTAGGTCCATTTCGGCTGTCCACGTGATGCGACTTCCCTTACAGTGTGGCTCTACTCGCAATGTGGAGATTGGTTGAACAGGCAATCCACCGGCCATTTTATAGGTGTAATATCTTTCGCCTGTCTTGCGATCTTCGCCCTGACCGATCAACTCTTCAGTGAATGTTGGAGCGCCACCATCTGCCACCAGTGAGCGAATTTTGCCGTCTTCCGAAAGGCTTCCTGACTGAATACCCGGGTGCCATGGAAGAGCATCAAATGAGCCGATCTGCTTCCAGACTTGTTTGGGCTTCATCGCAACATCGCAATAGACAGTCTCGTGCTCCGGTTTTGCAAGTTCACGTTGTGCATCGCCGGCATCACAGCCCATATCTCTGGAAAGTGTCTTCCGACTTTCTTCCAGCTGTTTAGTTAGTTTGCCTATGACTCTATTTTCTCTATCAATAGCGCCCTCGTTATATCTTTCTCCCGAAGTTAATTCGTAGAGTTTGTTGGTCTCTAGCTCGAGAGTCTGCAACCGATTATTTACCTCATTGAGTTCTTTAGCCAACTCTGGTTTATCTGCTACGACCGGAGAAATTTGACTCAAGTCATTGTGCATTGACCGCTCGCGCGCGATCATGTCGTTGACACTGCTAGTCACAACACTTGGATCCGGCGGAATTTCTTCGAAGCGGCAGCGTGGAGTGATAGGGGGTGGATAGCATTCGACTCTACCGTTGTTCATTTGGTAGTTGATGTCACTGTTGTCTTTCGACACTGCCATGACGTTTTCGCTTAATCGTTTGGATGCCGCGCAGGCTGCTTCCTTTTGGTCGCCTGTCGGTTGAAGTGCGGATACCAGTTGATCGGAAAAACTTTCAGTAGCCATCTTTTATACCCCGCTAGCTAATGCCGTAATTTTCTTAAGCATTGGGCTCAATGTCTATCGTAGAAGCACCAATGAGGCGCTTAATCAAACAGTACAACCGGTAATTAACGTGTATCCATCGAGTATAATTCGGCAGTTGGAAACCATATTAGAGTAAAAGCAATGCAAAAGAAGCCGCGCGGAAATAAGCCCAGGAGTGGGGGTGCAGGAAAATCATTTGGAGGCGGCGGACGTGGACGCGGTCCCAAATCCTTTGGAAAGAAAACTGGTGGTAGTGGCTCAGGCAAACCATTCCGTTCACGCTCTGAAGGTGGCGAGGGTGGCGGAACAAGATATCGCTCTCGCTCTGAAGGTGCTGAAGGCGGGGCAGGAAAACCATACCGCTCGCGTTCTGAAGGCGCAGAAGGCGGTGCAGGAAAATACCGCTCACGCTCTGAAGGTGCTGAAGGTGGCGCAGGTAAGACATTTCGCTCGCGTTCGCAGAGTGGCAGTTCTGGAAAACCATTCCGCTCACGTTCTGAAAGCGGTGGGAAGCCATTCCGCACGCGCTCTCAGGAAGGTGAAGGTGGTGCAGGAAGATACCGCTCGCGTTCTGAAGGTGCAGAAGGCGGCGCAGGAAGACCGTACCGCTCGCGTTCTGAAGGCAGTGAAGGCGGTGCAGGAAGACCATACCGCTCACGTTCTGAAGGCAGTGAAGGCGGCGCAGGAAGACCATACCGCTCGCGTTCTGAAGGTGCAGAAGGCGGTGCAGGAAGACCATACCGCTCACGCTCCGAAAATGGTGAAGGTGCAAGACCATTTCGACCGAGAACTGGAGACAAGCCGTTCGCCAATAAATTCCGCAGAGAAGATTCAGGTGACAAGCCTTATCGCAATAGATTCCAAAGCGACTCCGAAGGTGATGCTCCAAGACGTCCGCGCGAGAATCGCGAAGGTCGCGAAGGTGGATTCAGCCGTGATAGAGACCGTGGAAGTTTCAGAAGCGATCGCGGTGCCCGTCCCGATCAGGCTCAACGAAACAGAGACAATGTCAGCCTTTATTTAAGTCCCAAAATGATGGAACTCGCTGAAGAAATGGCTGGACAAATGCGCCTGCCACTACAAGAATACCTTGTAGGCATTCTCAAATACGCCATACTCGCCCAAGGCAAACGCCTCGACAAAACCGATAAGTATGTTGCCGAATTCACGAGTCAAAATAGAAAGAAAGTCGGCACCTGGAAATCAGAGACACCGAAAGTTGAATCTGAAGAAGTTGAATCGGAAGAAGAAGAGTACGACGAGTAAGACTACGGTCTTAAGCCGTTTCTGATTTCTTTCTTTGCTGCCTGCTTCTCAAGTTTCTGTGCCGGCTTTTCACGCTTGCGTTGGAGTTTGTAAGCTTTCTTCTCATATTCTTTGCAAGGATTGAAGCCGTTTTCAATAATTATTGGCGGCCCTGCATTCCGGTAAATAATGAGCGGCTCGGATTGGTTACTGCAGGTTTGTGCACTCACCGGTGGCCCGCTGCTTACAAATACTTGCAGACTTATGGCGGCAATCACGCCTAATTTGATGGTGCTTTTCATGACAATTACGCCTGCTTTTATGTACATTTCAACACTGAGAAGATGCTGGAAGTAGCCAATTGGTTCCCAATTGTAGGGGCGCATTCTATGCGCCCTTCACTAAATAGTGCTAATATCTTGTCGGTTTCCCAGAGTTGTATCTTGTAATGAGCCAAATAAAAATCGAGACAATCAAGAATGTCGATGACGCGGGACGCGTAGCCCGCGTGCATTGGGTGACGCGCCAGAAAGCCTATGCTGACATTCTTCCCAAAGAGTACGTCGCTCAGAAGTCGTTCAGTGATAGAGAGCGACAGTGGTACTCGAATATTGAGAAAGCCGGACAAGGCGATGGCACAATATGGATCGCTCAACTTAACGGCTTTGATGCAGGCTTTGCTGCAGCCGGTGCTACAAGAGACGAAGATCTAGACAAGAAGAAATCGGCAGAGCTTTATTACATCTACGTGATGCCTGACTATTGGGGCTCCGGTGTCGGCAAGAAATTATTTGATCAGTCCTGTGATGAAATGCGCAAAGCCAAATTCAAAGAAATAACCGTATGGGTCTATGAGCCCAATACTTTTGCGCGTAAGTTCTACGAACGTCAGGGAATGAAGCTGACAAAGGCAACGCGAACAATACCAGATTTTGAAACGTATAAAGTCGTCCGCTATTCGATGTCGCTATAGTCGTTTAGTGGTGAACAACTACTGACTTTTCTTCACTAAGACCAAGAGACTCTTGTAGTTTCTCGAGTGAGATTTGCTTGGTCTCTGGATAGAAGAACAATACTGCCACGAATTGCAAGAGCATCATCACTCCGAAAAACGCAAACGGAACAGCGCCGGAAGTCTTTGCCAAAACTGGAAATACACCGGAGATAATCGCATTCATTATCCAGTGCGCCGAGCAACCAAGACTTTGTCCTCTGGCTCTAACGCGCGTGGGAAATATTTCGCTCAGATAAACCCAAATAACAGCACCCTGTGAAATGGCGAAAAACGCAATGAATCCAATGAGGAACCATAACAACATCGCTTGATGCTGATGGGTGTAGAAGACAGCAGCGACACCAAACAAGCAAAATGCTGTGCCGATAGCTCCTGTTAAAAGAAGCGGTTTACGACCGAAGCGATCAATTACAGTCATTGCAGCAAGTGTGCAAATCAAATTTGTCAGTCCAATCGCTACTGCCTGCAAATCAGACGACATCTTGCTGAATCCTGCTTGGGCAAAAATATCATTGAGGTAGTAGAGAATGGCATTGATGCCTGATAGCTGATTGAAAACGCCAATTGAAAGAGCCAGCAAAATAGGCTTCATATAGCGCTTTGCAAAAAGTGGTTCTTTCTCGGCAACCTTATCCATCCCTAGCGAATTTTCAATTGATTGAAGCTCCAGCTCGGGATTTTCAATGCCGGTCGAGTGAAGTACTGACAGCGCTTCTGCAATATGATTCTTGCTGACCAGCCAACGGGGACTGCGAGGAATTCCGAAGAGCATTGCTAGAAAGAATACCGCTGGAATACCGGAGACGCCTAATTGCCAGCGCCATTCATTTAAACCAAATTGTTGCAAGCCAATTATGTAGTTTGAGAAATAGGCCAACAGAATCCCGACAACTATATTGACTTGAAATAGTCCAACGAGCCGACCGCGCCATTTTGCCGGTGCAAGCTCGGCAATATAAATAGGACCAAGCACGGAAGAGGCTCCAATAGCCAATCCGCCTATGAAACGAAAAGCAATGAGTGTCCACCAGTCGAAGGCAAAAGCGCAACCAATTGCTGAAACAACATAGAGCAAAGCGGTAATTCTTAGTGCGTCGCGCGCGCCAATTTTTTCACCGGGAATACCGGCAAACATCGCGCTTATTACTGTGCCCCAGAGCGCGCTCGAGACGGTAAAACCAAGAGCCGCAGCGCCCAATTGGAAAGTCTGCGAGAGCGAATTTGTTGCGCCGGCAATAACAGCCGTGTCGAAGCCGAACAAGAGTCCGCCCAGGGCGCCAACGATTGAACTTCTTAAAAGGAAAAGTGATGTATTCATATTGGCAAAAGGATAACAGCCGGGTTGAGCCGGCAGATTAGATAACGCCAATAAAGGGGCAGCAAATCGGTGATTTATAGGCTGCCGGCGGGTAATTAAGAGGTATGCCTGACATTAATGATGAAGCAGGAAAAAAGAAAGCCTCTGCCCCGGAGCAGGACAATCTCGCATTGTTCGTCCAGCAGTTGCCGGGTTCTGAAAAGGATCGTTTGAGTCATGGCGAAGTCGTTGTGGAAGTGAAAGAAGTCGGCACTGAAAAAATAGTGTCGGGAAGAATTTTACTTGACGAACCCGTTGAAAAAATTTGGCCGATACTTGCAAATCCCTATGAATTCAAGAATGGAATTTATCCGAGAATGCACAAAGTGGACATTCTCGAAGACAGAAAAGATCATTCGCGAATGCGCTGCTCGATTGAACTTGGTAAATTGCTACCAGACATAGTTGCAGTAGTCGACACTGATTATGTGCAAGGCAAGAGCATCGACTTTCATAAAGTCGGTGGAACGTTGAAAGGCTTAACCGGCGGCTGGACCCTCACCCCGCAAGCCGGCGGCAAAACAGAAGTCACCTACTGGATGAACATCGATCCCGGATTTCTAGTACCAGCCTGGATTATCCGCCAGGGTATAAAGATGGAACTCCCCAACACCTTGAAAGCCGTCCGCCACCGCTTAGACGAACTCCACAAAGACGGCAAACCCGCCCCCAACTGCATTCTCGCCGCCGAAATCTAGCATTTGTCATTCTGAGCGCAGCGAAGAATCTACCGTAAGTGATCAAGTCTAATGTGGAAGTATTGCCCCGTTTTACCGTCTAATTAGCGCAAAAGAATCCCTACCTATAATATGGGTATATTAAATTGGACAGGGAGGTTTCTATGTCCGTTGCTTCAGCACTTAGTCGGAACAGTTTGGCGTGCATTCTTGTCCTGTCGATGTGTCTAATAATTTTTGCCCTTCCTTCGCATAGCTATAAATCAGGTGAATTCCCGGGTCTGGGCACTAGGCAAGCATGGCAAAAGTCGAACTCGAGTTTCTTGGAAGGAACTAGATTCGGAGAGGCTGGAAAATTTGATCAAGCTATTGATAAATTGCAGACTGCTATATCTATCTACGAATTTGATCCGAGGTATTTTTACAATTTAGGAATGTGTTTTGAGGGTCGCGACAAGACCGGAGATATGAGCAGAGCTGAAAGTGCTTATCGGCGTGCAACCCAAATCAATCCAAACAATTGGAAGTATTGGAATGGACTAGCGAATCCGCTTTTTCGGCAACACAAATATTCCGAAGCTAAGTCAGCTTTGTTGCAGGCTATAGCGAAAGGAGCTCCTAGCGACGCAATTCCAGTTATCAAAATAGGGTTAAAGGAGATTGAGCAGGCGTCACGTTCGGGCAGTAAGTAATATTGGTATAGGCAAATGTCCAAGGATTTAGACGAAAAAAAGAATCTTACCCCGGCGAACCTCAACAAGTTTGAAGGTGACGGACCCGCAGTGAAGCCCGGAGAAAAGCCGACCGGAACCGTAAAGGCAGCTGAAGATGCTTGGGGTCCCGGTCAAGCTCCCGATAAGAAACCCGGACTCACAGAAAAAGCCGAGAAAGCCGCGCAACGAGATTCGAGTAGTAGTTCATCGAGTGAGAAGTCGCAACAAAAAGAAAGTAGTTCAAGCGGCGACACCAAAGCTTCGGCTCAAGCTCCTGAAAAAGCTAGCGACGCCGGCAAGACTCAAGCGCCCGAAAAGCCATCGAGATCAATAGAGCAGCAGACTCAGCAGAGCGAAAGCAAAGTAAGAAGTTCAGAGTCGACAGGCAAGCAATCCGAACATATCTCCGTATCTCAACCAGAAAGCAAAGCCGGCAAAGATACATCCGGCGGCGGACCAAGTGGTGGTGGAGACAATCAAGGTGGTCGAGGCGGACAGGGACAAAGGGGTGGTGACGCAGATTCATCACCAAGAGAAAAAGGTTCAGCAGGTGGTGCGCCGGAAGCGAGAGGCGACGCTGGTTCTGGACGAGGCAGCGATCCAAAAGGAAGCTCTGACGGTCCGAAAACTTCGGATGTTCGCGCAGCGGATCCAAAGCCCAGTGA
>JAKFVJ010000218.1 GCA_021732245.1 Candidatus Obscuribacterales bacterium
GGCTATTCTTTGATAGGTTATAAGCCTATTGAGTTGTCGCTCCATTTGCTTGTTAATGACCGTGATTTCCATGGTGAGACACATGGGGACGCCGGGCGCCTATTCGAGCAGTCGTTATCGACGAATAATTCGCAGACAAGATGCAGTTTGAAGGCAAATGCAGACGCTCCTGAACTTGTTGTCTCTTTCAATCACGGCGAATATTGTGAGCATCAAGAATGGTATTGGAATTACTTTTGGCCCAGAGAGAAGGAAAGAGGACTACCTGATTGCGAAGACAATTTGCATGCAGGCGAAATCAAGGTAGAGCTATCGAATGGCGAGTCAATTACCATTTGCGCCAGTCTGGCCGAAGACACTCCTCATTATGTAGATGACATTGATCAAATAGTTGAACAAATTGCCGGCTATCATAAAAAACTGATGGACAATGCCTCCAAGGTAAATCCTCACTTGAATGAAATTCGACAGGAATTAGCCATTCTTGAATCCGCTGCAAATGGCTCGTCCGGGTTTGAGGACTTGAAACAGCTAATTCTTGCTGCTGACAGTTTTGTGGTTCAAAGAGCATCCACTGATTCTCCATCGATTATTGCCGGTTATCACTGGTTTAACGACTGGGGACGTGACTCTATGATTAGCTTGCCGGGACTGGCTTTAGCTACGGGCAGACTGGACACGGCAAAAGGCATACTTAGAACGTTCGGCAAGTATTTAAGCGAAGGAATGCTGCCCAATAACTTTCCCGATTCGGGTATGACCCCGCAATACAATACTGCTGATGCGACATTTTGGTGGGCTTGGGCTCTTTATCGTTACTACGTAATGACCGATGACAGCCAATTCGTCAAAGAGCAATTGCCGCTTTTAGATAGTGTCGTAGACTGGCACATAGCAGGAACTCGCTACTGCTTGCATGTTGATCATGCCGACAGCTTGGTGACAGGCGGTGTGCCCGGTTACGCGCTTACGTGGATGGATGCGCGTTGCGGCGATTATGCGGTTACCCCTCGCATTGGTAAGCCAGTTGAGATAAATGCGCTCTGGTACAATTTTCTGCGCATACTTGATTGCTTGCACGCCTTGGGCGGCGATGCTAATCAAAGACGGACGATGTATTTGGATATTGCCGATTGTGTGCAAAAAGGCTTTGAGTCCTTTTGGAATGAAGATTTAGGCTGTTTGTACGACGTCATTAATAACGACGGCAGCAAGGATGCCAGCATTAGACCAAATCAGCTATTTGCCATAAGCCTGCCGTTTGAACTCGTGAGCGGTCAAAGAGCAAAGTCAGTTTTGGATCGTGTCGAGCGTGAACTTCTCACACCTATGGGCTTGCGGACACTTTCGCCCAATGCGCCAGCGTATCACCTGCGATATGGAGATGGCAAGGACTCAGCCAATCAATACGACAGGGATATTACCTATCATCAGGGTACTGTCTGGCCGTTTTTATTTGGTGCTTGGGTTGATGCGCGCGTGAAAGTGTACGGCAAAACAGAAGAAAACTGGCAATTTATCAAAAAGCATCTGTTGCCCATTCGCCGACATATCCTCTCAAATGGTTGTGTGGGCTTTGTTTCGGAAATATTTGATGCTGATGAAAATGGACCTGGACAGTTGCCTCGTGGTTGTGTTGCCCAGGCATGGTCCGTAGCTGAACTGATAAGAGTGTTTACCGAATACCCGGAACTGCTGTAGTTCTTGAGTATATCTTTTGTACGAAACTTCATAAACAGTTTAGTCAGGATGCGAGTTTTGGCACAAAGTCTAAGTAGGCTTCCGCCTTAGCGTCTACGTTTTGAGGAGAATAGCTATGCCACGTGATTTGCCGGTTGGAAATGGGCGCGTGCTAATCAATTTCGATAAGGAATATCATCTGCGCGATATTTACTATCCTCATGTTGGACAAGAAAACCAGACAAGAGGACATGTGAATCACTTTGGCATCTGGGCTGACGGTGAATTTTCCTGGGTCGGCTCCGATTGGAATATCGAACGGCATTACATGAAAGAAACGCTTGTCACAGAAGTCGTTTTGCGTAATGACAGACTGGGACTGCAAGTAACCTGCCATGATTTGGTTGACTATGCAGATGATGTCTATGTTCGCCAGATAAGAGTCAAAGACTTGCGCGGACAAAATAGACAAGTACGCCTGTTTTTCCATCATGATTTTCATATTTCGGAAAATGAGGTGGGCGACACGGCTTATTACCATCCACCTACTGAATCTGTTGTCCACTACAAGAAATACCGCTGGTTTTTAATTAGTGGGTCAACCCCGACCAAGCATGGCATCGATGGTTGGTGCTGCGGCAACAAAGAAGTAAACGGTTGCGAAGGTACATGGCGTGATGCTGAAGATGGTGAATTATCCTGTAACCCTATATCACAAGGTTCTGTTGATTCCACTGTAAGCATCTCGTTAAGCGTTCCTTCTCACGCAGAAGAAGTTGCCCACTACTGGATGTGCTTTGGAAAGTCATTTGAAGAAGTACAGAAGACAAATGTGGTAGTCAAGGAAAATGGTGCGCATTCCTACGTCCCACGCAATCAAAATTATTGGCGTCTCTGGGTTAATCCGGAACCAATTGATTTTCAAGGATTGCCAACCAAAATTGTTGACCTGTACAAGCGCAGTTTGCTTGTCATTCGTACGCAAATTGATGATGATGGGGCAATTATTGCCGCTAATGACTGGGACATAGCTCAGTTTGCACGGGATACTTATTCTTATATGTGGCCTCGTGATGGCGCACTTGTTGCTTATGCATTAAGCAGAGCAGGTTTCCGTGATTTGGTTGAGCGATTTTTCAACTTCTGTCACCAGGTAATTAAACCGGAAGGTTACTTGTTGCACAAATACAATCCGGACAAATCACTAGCTTCCAGTTGGCATCCCTGGACTCGCGATGGCAGATATGATTTGCCTATTCAGGAAGACGAAACAGCTCTTGTAATTTGGTCTATGTGGCAGTCATTCCGCAAGTTTCGCAATGTGGAATTTATGCGCTCTTTATTTGGTACTTTATTGAAGAGTGCGGCTGATTTCTTGGTGTCATTCCGCGATGAGAAGACAAAACTGCCTCTGCCTTCTCACGATCTCTGGGAGGAGCGTTACGGAGTGCATTTGTTTACTGTTTGCAGTGTCATAGCCGGATTACAGGCTGCTGCTAATTTTGCTCATGCGTTGGGTGAAATGGATGACTATCATCACTACAATCAGGTGGCTGAAGAAGTGCAGGCCGCCATGGTCAAGTACATGTGGTCCGAAGAACATGGGCGTTTCTGCCGTATGGCTACACGCACAGAAAATGGTTATGACCTCGATATGACTATCGATGCTGCCATGTATGCCATCTTTGCTTTTTCCGGATTGTCCGTCTTTGATACCAAAGTAAAAGACACGATGAAAGCAGTTCGTGAGCGCCTCTGGGTAAAAACAGATGTTGGCGGCGTTGCTCGGTATGAAAACGACTACTACCATCAAGTGTCGCAAGACGTTGGTAATGTGCCTGGCAATCCCTGGTTTATTTGCACAATCTGGCTGGCTAACTATGGCATAGCTAGTGCTAAGGAGCCGGAAGATTTGAAGGAACCAGTGCAATTACTCGAATGGGTAGCAGAACATGCTTTGCCTTCAGGTGTTTTGGCAGAGCAGGTTAATCCGTATACAAATGAACCTCTGTCTGTTTCACCGCTTACTTGGAGTCATGCGGCATTTATTACCGCCGTGCATGAGTATTTAGATAAACGCAAGACACTTGTTTCAGAAGCCGTCTTCGGACATACAATTATGCCCGTCTAGTATCTACTGACTGACGACTATTCCTTTGTCGAATCTTTCTTTGACTTGTCTTTGTGGAATAGCTCTTTTACGCCGTGTCCGATGCTACCAAAAAAACCACGTTTCTTAGGCTGATCGTTAGATACTTCCGGTTTGTCATCAACAACAACAGTAGGTGCTGGAGTCGTTATTGGTCGTGTTACGTCAAATGTTGGGAAAGGACTTACCCTAATCGGTTTGGCTTTGGCAAGGGGTTTTGGATGGAGAATCTTCTGCTTGTGCACTTGGGTTATATGAGTGCTCAATGATCTAATTTCTCTTTCTTGCGTTGCCTTCTTTGTTTTTTGATCTGGTAAAGGTTGTGCAGCAGCTGCTTTTGCCTTGTCCTCAATGGCACTTGCTTGGACGGCAATTCCTTTTCTTATAGTCAGTGCGTCTGTATAGAAACTTTCAGCACGGGCGAAGTCTCCTTCTTTTTCCGACAATTTGCCGAGCAGCTGCAGGAGATCGGCAGCTTGTGCGGTCTTATCAGCGCCTTGTTTTTTGAGTTCATCTAACTCGCGACTGAAACTGGATATGCATCTAGCGACTTGATTAGTTTGTGTAGCTAATTGATACAACTTGTCGTACTTTTTCTGGTTCATGTATATCTGACCAAGGTCATCAATGGCATCTGAGCGCTGCGGACTTTCTGCCCCGAACGAGAGAGATGCTTGTAGTGCACCTTGGAAGGCTTCTTCGGCAAGTTGATAATTGTGCGCATCAAAGGCAGCCTTGCCTTTTTTCATGAAGGTTTCGTATTGCGCGGTGGGACTGTTTGTTACTAAATAAGCTATGCCGCCGCCGGCAATAATCACGCCTGCGGCAATTGCTACACCAATTAGCTTTTTATTCTTCGGCTTGGCGCCAATTACTTGAGGGCTGGCAGCCTGTGAGGACTCTGGCACTATGGTGTTGCCGCTTACGCCGGCTGGCGCGCCTGCTGTTATATGTACGCCATGCGCTTGCGTGGCAATAACCGTTGTTGTGCCTGTGGGTTTAGACGGAGGCATTGAGATATCCAGCGGTTGCCCTGCTTCTACAGCTTCAATAGCTTGCCTGAAATCAGTCATGTTGTCGAAACGATCATCAGGCTCTTTAGCCATAGCTTTGCTAACAACTTTCTCTAGACCCTCAGAAATATTCAATTCCGGAGCAACTTCGGAAAACTTAGGTGGTGTCTCGTGCACTTGTTTATAGAGACATTCAGGTAAGTCCTGGGCAGTAAATGGTCTTTTGCCGCAGAGGGCATGATACATGACACAACCAAGAGAATAGATATCCGAGCGTGGGTCCAGCTTGCGACCGCGGCACTGTTCCGGGCTCATATAGAGCGGGCTGCCGAAGACTTCTCCGGTTGCTGTTAGACCGATATTTTGTTCAGTGCTTTCTTGGACCAATTTGGCAATGCCGAAATCCACGATTTTGACAAAGTCCTTTTGGTCGCCGACATTTATCAGCATGATATTGCCCGGCTTCAAATCTCGGTGAATAATGCCTTTTTCGTGAGCCTGGGCAAGCCCTGATGTGGCTTGCTTGAAAATGTGCATAACGCGGCTGGCATCCAGTGCCCCTTCTTCATTAAGGACTTCTTCCAGGCTTGTACCTTCCAGGAATTCGACAACCAGATAAGGCTTGTTGTCCTCAGTTACCCCGAAATCGTAAACAGTGAGGATATTGGGGTGGTTCAGGGCAGAAATGGCTTGAGCTTCCTGCTCAAAACGCTTGCGCATAACTTCGTTGGCGGTCAGGCTCTCGTGGAGCATCTTAATTGCCACAATGCGCTTCATCAGCAGGTGGCGAGCTTTATAAACAACGCCCATGCCGCCCGTGCCAAGCACGTCTAAGATTTCATATTTGTCGGCAAGAACCTGGGCCGTCATTTGCTATTCCTAAGCCAGCGTCCACCCCTGATATTCCCATATAAATAATAATGCCACACTGGGTGACATATAAATACTATTAGGAAAGTTTACTTGCCGGCTAATTTAGCCCGGATTTAGCCGGTCTCCACAATTTCTCCATAGATTCCATCCTCTCTCCACGGCTCCTTTGTACGATGCAGTTGGCAGGCGATAGGAGTAGTACAGTCATGACAGCTAATAATATTTGTCCCAGCGAGCGACTTAAAAAGCTCGCCGTAAGTGATAGCGGCTTTGTCTTTGATCCACAAACGGGGCAGAGCTTTTCCTTAAACGGCACAGGACTTATGTCGCTCAATCTTTTGAAGAAAGGAACAAGCGTTGAAGATACGGCCAATTGCTTATCGCAGCAGTATGGCGTCACTTATGAAGTTGCGGCAACTTCTGTTGAGGCGTTCTTGTTGCAACTGGAGAGATACCTATGACAATTTTTAGCAAAAGAGGCTGGCGCAATGCCAATGTTGCAGTCACTGGTATTAATGCCCGCGCGGAGAATCCCGGGCCGGGTATGGCTGTTGCGCGCTGTATCCGTGAATACCCGAATTTCTCAGGTGAAGTTATTGGTCTTGGCTATGATGTTTTCGATGCCGGACTTTACTCAAAAGAGTTGTGCTCCAGCAGTTATCTCATTCCCTATCCATCGGCAGGTGAAAAAGCACTGCTTGATAGGATTTTGCAAGTCCATCAAGATGTCGGATTGGATGCCATCATTCCCTGTCTCGATGCTGAGATACCTAATTTCAGCCGTATCAAGTCGGCTTTAGCCAAATTAGGAATCGCCATGCTTATTCCTAGCAGGGATCAGTACAATCTGCGCG
>JAKFVJ010000368.1 GCA_021732245.1 Candidatus Obscuribacterales bacterium
GAACTGAAGGATTTGTCTTTGCGCACGTGGGCGATGAAGGATTACATGAATCTTCGGCAGCAGTCCTCATGAGGCGGAGAGCCTATCTCAAAGGCTAACACATCCGCATATTTGCCGACATCAAGAAAAAACATTCTTCGCACGCGATTACATCCGACGTCAGCCTCACTGAAACTGCTCGTACAGCGGAATTCTTCGGAGCCGACGGCGTCGTAGTCACTGGTGGCTTTACCGGCGAGCCGGCTGATGCTCGTGAAGTCGAATCAGTGCGCTTAGCCACTTCCGCTAAAGTTCTTGTCGGATCCGGCGTCACTGCCGAAAACATCCGTCAATATTCAGAGCACGCCGATGCTCTCATCGTAGGCTCCGCTTTCAAACACGAAGGCAACTGGCGCAACCAAGTCGACCCAGAACGAGTTAAGCGCCTGATGGCATCCGCCACGAAATGAGGACACATGCAAGTAGCCGTAGACAAAGAATACCTAATCCGCACGATTGAGCATATCGAGCGCGAAAAAACTGTTCATGACAAGAAATTCGCCGATAATTCTCATCATAAACATTGCTTGCCACGATTTGACACCGTCATCAGCAAATTGAAGGAAGAGTTAGCCAAGGTGACGCAGGAGAAGTAGAAGATGAGCTTTCAACACCTCTTTGATCCGCAAGCAGCCAATTACATTCGGTACAGGCCGGGTTATCCCAAGGAGTTGTTTGAATTCTTGTCCAACGTTGTTCCGAATAAACAAATGGCTTGGGATGCTGGAACTGGCAGCGGACAAGCTGCAGTACAGCTCGGGCAAATTTTTCAGCAAGTCGTAGGTACCGATTCAAGCGACGCCCAGATATCGCAAGCACCATCAATAGAGAACATTACATTTCGCGCATTTCCTGCTGAAGAAAGCCAATTGGCTGATTCCAGTTGCGATCTTATTACTGCAGCAAATGCTGTTCACTGGTTTGATCTCGACGCGTTCTACAAAGAAGTAAATCGCGTACTCAAGCCCCAAGGCGTAATTGCAGTCTGGGGATATGGCTGGCTTATTGGTCCCGATTATCTTCAAGAAACACTAGACGCGTTCTACGAAAGAGTCAAACCATATTGGCCGCCACCAACAAAATATGTTCAAGAGAAATATCGCAATCTGCCTTTTCCTTTTCTGGAAATTGAAGCACCTTCGTTGGTACATGAAGACGAATGGACAATTGAACGTATGCTGGGCTTTTACTCCAGCTGGTCAGCGTCCGAACTCTATCGCAAAACTGTCGGAGAGAGTCCGATTGTGCAATTAGCAAAAGATTTGCAGGAAATTGCACCCAGCAACAGCATGCACAAGATCAAATTACCGCTCTATATGCGTGTTGGACGAAGACGTTAAATTGACTCTATAATTTTGAAAAGGGCGCATGCAATGCGCCCCTACAATTCAAGTATTCAGCAATTGCATAGACAGCGATTCCAAATGCAACTGCGACATTTAGAGATTCTTTCATGCCGCGCATTGGCAGATGGCAAACAGCATCACATTGAAGCGAAATTTCCGGCGACACACCGGTCACTTCGTTGCCGACAACCAGGCACATTGGTGTTTTCAAAACATGGTTAGACAGTGCATCTGACAAAGATTTGCTGCTTTCTGATCTCTCCAAACCGACAATTTGATAGCCACGTTGTTTCAGTATAAGAACGGACTCAAGAGAAGAAACGCTGTAATTCCAAGGTACCGTGTCTTCTGCACCCAGACTTACTTTGGCTATTTCATTGCGCGGAGGGCTGCCCGTTATACCAGTCAAAATTATTCGAGAAACACCTGCGCCATCTGCGGTACGAAAAATTGATCCAACATTCCAAAGACTGCGAATATCTTCGGCAATAACGATAAACGGTTCTTTAGCTAAATCAGTGACAGTATTTTCGGTGAATAATTGCGAAGCAATTCTCTGAGCACGCTCCTCCATTTTGACTATGCCAAGTTGCAAGCGATTGAGCATCGGGCGCGCGCAGGAAGCGCATTGGCCGCTGCGAGGCGTCATTTCGTCGGGCAGCTCAAATTCATGCCGGCAATCGGGATATGGACAACGCGTTAACATAGCCCTTATTTTATGTAACTCAGGGCTGCAAAGTATCATTAAATCGTGTATATTTTCAGACTATATGGTCGAAAGCAACACTAGCTGGATGGAGAAAGGCGCAGACTTTTGCAACGTATTGTCCGTTGTAGGCCCGTCTGTTTGCATAGTTCATTGCCTAGCTATGCCGGTCTTATTGGCGGTACTGCCGGCATTCGGGCTAAGTCGTAGCGTCTTCGGCTTAAGTGATCAAACAATTGCTTTGATTATTTTGCCCTTGTGCGCTTTGGCAATAATTCCCGGCTATTTCAAACACGGTAAAAAACGCGTTCTTGCCAGTATGTGCATGGGTTTTTCTCTAGTGATTTTTGGCAGTTTCTTCGCTGAAAATCTTTGGGGACCTTCAGGCGAAATCCCAGTAAATGTTTTGGGTAGCGTCTTTTTAATTACTGCCAGTGTTCTCAAT
Organism: Candidatus Obscuribacterales bacterium; assembly: GCA_021732245.1. Lineage (GTDB taxonomy): Bacteria > Cyanobacteriota > Vampirovibrionia > Obscuribacterales > Obscuribacteraceae > SBAT01. The sequence goes on from JAKFVJ010000368.1 coordinate 2,537, forward strand.
CATCGTCTTAGAAGTTGTTTCGGCCACGATCACTAGCTATTTCAGATATGCTTTAACAATATCAACCAACATCTGAGCAGCCTTAGATTGTTCAGCTGACGGCTTTTCGTCTTGATCTAACACGTGGCAGCGAATTTGATCTTCCATAATTTCTGCCATTAGACCATTAATTGCCCCGCGGCAAGCTGCAATAGTTTGCAGTATTGAAGCACACTCTTGATCGTCTTCAAGAGCCTTTTCAACAGCCGCTAACTGCCCACGGATACGCTTTACGCGGTTAATTAGCTTCGGCTTGTCCTTGATTTCGTGTGACATTTTAAGTTCCTTACGAGATTCAGGTTCACAAGAATTATAGTATACCCCCGTATAGTATACTGATCATTAGTTCAAACAACTGAAACCCTTTGAAAGGAGTCCATACATTGAACTGCAATACACATTCTGGTCATGAACATAAACACGGCGACAATTGCGGTCACCAAGCTATTAAACATGACGGTCACACCGATTACCTGCATGATAATCATTTGCACCATATGCATGATGGTCACATCGACGAGCACACGCTGTCGGTCGGTGGAGCCAATCAAGCAAATTGCACAATTGGTCATGATTGCAGCAGTCACGAAACATCGCACAAGCATGGCGACAACTGCGGTCACGCAGGCGTACCACACGGCGATCACGTCGACTTTCTGGTAAACGGTCACTTACACAATTCCCACAGCGGACATTGCGATGACCACGGCAAAGTGTCGTAAGACATAAGTCATAGATCTTGAGAGAGGAGACGGGAAACCGTCTCCTCTCTTTTGTTGCGAAAAAATCCGCAGGGGCGAATTGATGATTTCAGAGGATGATGCCCTAAGGATGGGTGAGTTCTTCTTCGCGAGCGTGACTGCCGTAGCCCTTCTTGTAGGCTTTGGTAATTTTGCCCACCATCCACTGCTGGAAATCATCAATATAGGTAAATACGACAGGCACAACAACCAATGTCAAAAGTGTCGATGTGATTAGACCGCCGATAACTGCAACGGCCATTGGTGCTCTGGCTTCAGCACCAGCGCCGAATTTCAAGGCAATAGGCAGCATACCGGCAATCATAGCGACAGTAGTCATAACAATCGGACGCATACGAGCCTGTCCTGATTTGAAGATTGCCTGGGTTCTGTCCATGCCTTCCTTCATAGCGACAATGCAATATTCAACAAGCAAAATGGCGTTCTTTGTGACAAGACCCATGAGCATGACAATACCAATAAGTGCATAGAAGCCCAACGATTCGCGAGCTATGACGAGCGCCAGCAGTGCGCCACCTAATGATAGTGGCAACGAAACCATGATAGTTATGGGGTGAAGGAAACCACCAAACAACAGAACTAGAACGGCATAAATAAGCAGAATGCCGACAGCCAATGCCCAGGCGAATCCGGAGAAAATATCCCGTTGAATTTCAACGTCTCCAGCTGGAATATTTTTGACTGCCTGCGGCATTTCTTTGTATGCCGGCAGTTTGTGCACTTTCTCCAGGGCTTGTCCAAGAGTTAAGTTGTTGTCCAAACTTGCATCAATTGTCACCTGGCGCAGACGATCATATCTATCAACTTGCGCAGGTCCACTGCCATAACGGACAGTCGCTACCGAGGATAGAGGAACGAGCTTTCCATCAAGCCTTTGCACACGCAAGTTGCCGATTACTTGTGGATCCAAGCGATAGCGCGGGTCTAGCTGAACGCGGATATTTATTTGGCGATCTTCCAAATTGAATTTGGCCAAATTAGCATCGACATCGCCTAATGTTGCGATAAGAGCTGTTCGCGCAATGGAATTGACCGACACCCACTGCTCAGCGGCTCTGGCAAAGTCAGGAAGAATTTGAATCTCCGGTCGCTCAAGTGATGCGCTGGAGACAATATCGGAGAGTCCGCTTATTCCGCGCATCTGCTCTTCCAGCGCATACGCTGTCTTGTACAAGGCTTCGCCATCATCGCTGGCAAGGATAATCTTCAACTTGCCTGTAATACCACCGGATACTGTGAATTTAAGTCTTACACCCGGTGCTTTATTTAACTCCGGACGCACTGACGTTTCGAAATCCTGCTGTGAAAGACGACGCTCTCCTTTTGGTTTAAGCGTGATAAAAATCGTCCCTTTGCTAACTTCACCGGCTCCTGATGGTCTGCCGAAGCGTCCCGTGCTAGCGCTGCCGATTTGAGCCAATACGCTTTCCACTTCCGGACGTTTGACCAAGGCAGCACTCAATTCGTCGAATGCCTGCTTAGTCTGCGCAAGAGTGGAACCAGGTGGCAACTCTACATCCAAAATACTTTCGCCACGATCGATGTTGCCCATAACCGAAGTTGGCATCATACGGAAAAGCACAAGACTGCCGGCAAAGAAGAAGACAGCGATTAAAACTGTCGTCAGTCTATGTCTTAACGCTTTACTCAATAATGTGTCGTATATTTTTGATAGGCGGTCATGCAGCTCGGATTCTTTTACCGGCTTGAGTAGATAGGCGGCCATTAGAGGCGTGAGCATACGGGCAACAACAAGCGAGAAGAATACTGCCGTTGTTACAACTAGACCAAACTGCTTAAGGAATTTACCGGGAATGCCGCCCATAAAGGCGACCGGTACAAAAACAACAATAATGGTTGCAGTAGTGGCAACGACTGCCAATCCAATTTCATCAGCTGCTTCAAGCGCCGCCTTGTAGGGATTTTTCCCCATGGACATATGGCGTACGATGTTTTCAATTTCTACAATGGCATCATCGACTAAGACCCCAATTACCAAAGCCAATCCCAACAAAGACATGTTGTTCATGGTAAATCCGGCGACTTGCATAATCAAAAACGTCGGGATTAACGACAATGGCATAGCCAACGATGAGATAACTGCAGAGTGCCAATCGCGCAAGAAGAGCCATACTACTAATACGGCCAGTCCGGCTCCAATAAGCAGCGAATCCAAGGCAGCGTGATAAGACTCGCGAACATAATGCGTTTGACTGCGGATTTTTTCTATTTTGATATCCGGAGGAATACTCTGTCTCAATTCCTTGAGCTTCGCATCAACGGCGTCTTCAACGGACACCATGTTGGCGCCGTGACTACGGACAATAGAGAAAGCTACAACCGGCTGACCGTTGAGCATGGCGAGTTGTCTTGGCTCGGAAGTGCTGTCGATAACTTCACCCAAGGTATCCAACCTGACCCATTTTTTATTGGGTAGCATAATACGCGTTGAAGCAAGGTCTTCAGGGCTCTCTGCACTGCCTAGAGTTCGAATTGTTTCTTCCTTGGCTCCGACTTCTCCACGCCCGCCCGGCAAGTTGATATTGGTCGCACGGACTTGGGCACTGACAATATCTGCCGTTGCACCAACCGCTTCTAATTTATATGGATCAAGATTGACGCGAATTTCTCTATCGACACCACCGGCACGTTGGACTTGGCCAACACCCTTAACGCCCATTAGTCCGCGGGAGATTCGATTGTCGACAAACCAGCTAAGTTCCTCAGGTGTGCGCTTATCAGACGATACCGAATATGTGGCAAAGGGCAGTCCAACAAAATCCACGCGTTGAATAATTGGCTCGTCAACATCCTTCGGAAGTTGGGTGCGAATTTTGGAAACTTCGTTGCGTACATCATTAACGGCTCGATCAACATCGGTATCTAATTCAAATTCAATTGTTGTTGCCGAAACACCTTCATTAATAACTGAATAAATGTGTTTGATATTGCCTATCCCGGCAACGACATCTTCTATCTTGCGGGTAACTTGTGATTCAAGTTCAGCCGGAGCCGCGCCAGTCTGGTTGACAGTTACAGAAACAATTGGAATATCAATGTTTGGTTATTCATCAATGCCAAGCTGGAAAAAGCTTGCCAGTCCAGCAAGCAACAATAATAGAAAGAGAACTAGAACAGGTACCGGGTGCTTAATTGACCAGGCGGAGATGTTTCTAATTCCGCCACCGCCAT
>JAKFVJ010000292.1 GCA_021732245.1 Candidatus Obscuribacterales bacterium
TCGGCACCCTTTACAGTCTCCACAATTGTCAGAACTCGTTTATATGCTTCTTCCGATAATGCATATTTTTTCCGCAACAAATAATGTTGTCCCAAATTATTGAGGGTTGGCACCAGCACCTGATTATCAGTACCAGCGTTTTTTTCTTTAACTGCAAGAGCCCGTTTATAAGTAGCTTCGGCCAAATCGTACTGCTGGCTTGAGTCATAGGACAGAGCAAGATTATTGAGAGTTGTCCCTAAGCGCGGGTCATCCGCCGCGAACTCTTCGGCATCTTTAACGGCGGAAGTATACTCTCTAATTGCATCGGCAAACTTTCTCTTGCTGTAAAAATTCCGACCGGCATCCATGTGAGAATCCCAGCTATTCTCATCACACAGCCCGGCTGAACCGAGCCCAAAGGAAAGTGCCAGCAAAGACGAAATAGCAAGTGTTGCAACTAATTTCATTACCCTTATTCTAGCGAGCCCAGCAAATACGGGGTGTTAAATTATCGATTCTATTAAGGGACAAGCAGGCAAGCTGACTGTAAATGTACTGCCGACACTTTCCTTACTGTCACACTTGATTTCCCCCTTGTGGGCGTCAACAATTTGCTTGCATAGATAAAGTCCCAAGCCCATCCCGCGATTTGCTTCCTTACCGGCTGCGCCCTGAAAACAACGCTGGAACAATTTACCTGAATCATCTTGCGAAATTCCCGGACCGCTATCTTTTACGGCAATGTGTATCTTGTCTCCGGCACTCCAGGCTTTGACTGTAACTTCCTTGCCGGAGTCGCTGAACTTAATGGCATTGTCGAGTAAGTTTTGCAAAACGCGCCGAATGGATGTTTGATCAACTTCAGCCATCCGGAAATCACTGGACATATCTACACGTATATCAATGCCACGATTGAGAGCCAAAGGTGAAAGGTCGGTGACGGAACTTTTGATAATTTCACGCACATCCGTTTGAACCAGAGCCAGTGAATGAATGTCTTTTTCATAGCGAAAAACATCAAGCATGTCCTGAATTAATTGAAGGCAGCGTTTGTTTGTAGTCGCTATTTGCAAAAGAAGACTTCTTTGCTGATCGTTCACATCGCCCAATTTGCCGTCAGCAATAAGTTCTACAATGCGATTAACGCCTAAAAGAGGTCCCTTTAAATCGTGAGTAAGGGTCGCGGTGAAATCTTCACGCTGTTCCAAAAGCAAAGTTCGCTGCTCAGTTTCTTCAACTCTTTTACGGGCGATGGAACTGCCCAAGACGTTGGCTACCGCTCTCAAAAAGGTTATCTCATTGTCGTTGAAAATTCTCTTTGCTTTGGAATAAACAGCAATGACGCCATAAGGACTGTCATGTCCTTTGACGACAACACTCATAGCACTAGTGGCACCGTGCTCACGCATGAAAGAAGTCTTAAAGCGATCTTCGTGCGCTAAATCCTCAACCAACACACATTCATCAACAATAAGCGTGTAGCCCGCTAAAGACTCCTTACCAGCGCTCACTGCCGCCTGCCCAACTAGATCTCCGGGAAAGCCGACCGAAGCTTGGACAACCAGCGATCTTCCAGGAGGCAATAGTTGCATTATTGTGCAATAGTCAACACCCAGCAGTGAAACCACCTGATGAGCCGCTTGCATGAATACTTTGTTCAGATCGGCACCGTCTAAGGCAATGCGACCCAGCTGGGCAACAGAAACCTGGAGGTGGAGGTTGTCCGCAAGGGTTACTTGAGCGGATCTCAAGTCTCTTTGCGCCAGTACTCGTTCAATGAATTGTCCAAGTTGCACGCTTGTCGCCTGCAACAGGTCCAACAAATTGTTGTCCAACTGCTTCCGGTCACGGCTGAAAAACTCAATTACACCGACTACTTCATTGGCCAAAATAATCGGGAATCCAAATGCGGCATGCAGTCCATATACTTCCGCTGAATGCATGCGCAAAAAGCCGCTGTCTTGAGTTACATCATCGCTCCAAACGTGGGACTTGTCCTGCCAAACCTTACCCGGCATCCCTTGCCCTTTTTCATACAATAGTTTGCGGCAGGCATCGACAAACTCCTCAATTTCGAAGGAGTCTTCCTTCCAGACATTTAAGCAAACAAGCATGTCTTCCTGTTTGTCCAGATGCCAAATGAGTCCGACATCCCAACCCATATGCTGGCAGATGATCTTCAGAACCTGCCTAATAGCTTCTTCCAAGTCGACACTATTGGCCAATACGCTGACAATAGCGTACTGAACCCGCAAATGACGCTGGCTACCTTGCCAATCATCCTGCCCTGAACCTGCAAACATCATGTCCGCCCCAATCGAAATTGATGTTCAAAGGATTTCGCTAATTGTCGTGCTAATTCGACGAAGCCCTTACCAACCCTGTAGTTTAGTATACTCTCACATAGCTCTGTCCGCCTAGCCTCAAAAGGGTGATCTTGACGAGCCAACTTTTCAAACTACTACAATCTTACTGGCTCAATTTCAAACTCCGCAAGGGTCTTTTCTTGACTGGTCCGCCCAAGCTTGTTGGCGGAGCGGGTTGAAAAGGTGATAGCATAAGCTAGAAGTTGAGCTTGTTTCAGCGTTTTTATGCATTGACGCTTCGAAATTTAAGCCAGATTAGTCACTGGTCAAATTTGGCTGGCGAAGCCTAAAAGTGACCGCTATCAAGGAGAATGCAATTGTCTCACCGTTACCTTTTTACATCCGAGTCAGTTACTGAAGGACATCCAGACAAAATTTGCGATCAAATTTCCGACGCAGTTCTTGATGCCATCCTCACGCAAGACCCCTCAGCGCGTGTAGCATGCGAATGCTCAGTGACAACCGGGCTTGCTTTAATTACCGGTGAAATCACAACGAAATCCTTTGTCGATGTCTCCAAAATTGCAAGAAAGGTAATAGCCGATATCGGCTATGAAGGCGAACGGTCCGGCGGCTTTGACGCTCACAGTTGCTCTGTTTTGGTTGCTCTCGATGAACAATCAGCAGATATCGCCGGCGGTGTAACTGATTCCCTGGAAGAGAGACAAGGCAGTGCCGATGCGTCCAACTCCACTGGTGCCGGCGATCAGGGCATGATGTTTGGATTTGCTTGCAACGAAACTCCCGAACTTATGCCGATGCCTATCTCAATTGCACACCGCATTGCTCGCAGATTGGCTGAAGTACGCAAAGAAGGCATTCTCAAATACTTGCGTCCTGACGGCAAGACACAAGTGACAATTGAATACGAAGGCGACAAGCCTGTCAGAATCGACACTATTGTTGTCTCTACTCAACACGATCCGACAATTGACGGTATAACCGACAACGACAAATTGCAAAAACGCATTGAGTCTGACTTGAAAGCTTATGTAATCATGCCTGTCTTCCAAGACATGCCGATTAAACCAAACGATTCCACACGCTACTTCATCAACCCATCGGGTCGATTTGTAGTTGGCGGACCGCAAGGCGATTCCGGTTTAACCGGACGCAAAATAATTGTCGATACGTACGGCGGCTATTCACGACATGGCGGCGGCGCGTTTTCAGGCAAAGATCCAACTAAAGTAGATCGCAGTGCAGCCTATGCAGCGCGTCACATTGCAAAAAATATTGTCGGCGCAGAATTGGCCGAACGTTGCGAAGTGCAAATAGCCTATGCAATCGGCGTAGCTCACCCTGTATCCATCCATGTCACAACCTTCGGCACAGGCAAAATTAAGGACGATGAAATCGGTGAGATCGTCAAAGCCAATTTTGACTTGAGACCGGCAGCAATCATCAAGAATTTTGACTTGACCAATTTGCCGAAGAAAAACAACGGACGGTTTTACCGCAATGTTGCCGCCTACGGACATTTCGGCCGCACGGATTTAGATCTGCCATGGGAAAAACTGGATCGCGTTAACGACCTCAAGCAGGCTCTTAAGCAAGCTGTTCGGGCCTAAGATAAATTCGCGCCTAAGTCATTAATTGCCGATATAATACTTTCAGTGGACTTAAGACTACGGAAAGCATGACTCCATGACTATTGGCTCACTGACGGTTAATCCGGGCGCCCCTGATAGCTATTCAGTTAGACTGGAAAAAGGCAGTTCTTTTAGGATTGGCCGCAAATCCCCTGTTGCCGGCGAAGGCAAGCTGGTCTTGCCATCTGCCGAAGTTTCGGCCCAGCATGCTGAAATTACCCACATGCCGTATGGGCTTATCATTCGCGATACAGGCTCAACGAATGGCACTCAGTTAAACAGCGAATGGCTCATACCTGGACGTGAATATATTTTGCGCAACGGTGATCGCCTAACCATCGGTCCTTTCAATTTATTAGTCGAACTAACACAAGAAGGCGGCGGCACCGGTCTTGATGCCGACATGGAAACCACCCGCTTACGCATAGATGTGGTCAATGCCACCATTCTCGTTGCTGACTTAAAAGGCTTTACCGGCTTAATGGAAGCCTATGCTCAAGATCCGGGAATTGTCATGCAGGCAGTGCAACAAGTCTTTCAATATTTAAGAGAAGAAATTCGCACCAACCAAGGTCAGTTGGACAAAATTGCCGGAGACGCAATCATGGCTTACTGGCATGCAGATCCATCTGCGCCTAATGAACATGCACTCAAAGCTTGCCAGAGCGCGCTGCAGTTACGCTCTGTAATTAAGACAATTGCCCGCGATCGTAATTACTGGCCCTTCCCCGATTTCCCTTTGCAGTTAGATATGGCGATTGCGTCAGGACCTGTTGCATCGGGCACGCTTTTATATGATGAATCAAATCAGGCAGTATTAGGTGACACGGCGAATTTGGCATTTCACCTAGAAAAACTTATCGGCGAGGACAATACCGGAGACGTAGTTGTAGAAAGTCACGCCTACGATCTTTCCAAAGATTCCTTCAGCTATGAAAGTCTTGGACAATTCAACATCAAGGGTAGACAACAACCGGTCACAGTTTTCAGACTGGTCGACTATATGAGGAATCGATAAAAGTGGCGACGAGCGAAAGGCTTAAACAAGCAGCAGGTCGTCTCATCGTTGGCAAAGTCCCCGGCAAAATACTTGACGATGAGTCACGTCGCCTGCTTCAAGATGGCACCATGGGCGGTGTTACCTTCTTCAAGGACAATGCGGAGAATTTGTCTCAATTGTCGGATTTGGTTTTCGACATTATCGAAGCCTACGCGTCAGGTACTGAAGCTGTGCCTTTTATCACTGTCGATCAAGAAGGCGGAGCCGTCCAACGCTTTGACCAGGTAATCACTCCTTTGCCTTCAGCAATGGCGTTAGCTGCCTGTCACAACACAAACACAGTTCGGGACATCACAGCTATTAATGCTCAGGAATTAAAGCTCCTTGGCTTCAATTGTCTATTGGCTCCTGTTTTAGACATTACCATCAATGAAAAGAATCCGATTGTTTCAACACGCGCTTTCAGCAATAACATCCGCACGGCACAATCACTTGGCAAAGAAGTAATTGAGACTTTGAAAAGCCAGGCAGTACTTGCAGTAGGAAAACATTTTCCAGGACATGGCGGCACAACCGACGATACGCATCTTGCCTTGGCCGTAAATGATAAAAGTCTTGCGACACTTACAGAAACCGAACTTCAACCATTCAAAGAAAATATTGCGCGGCTACCGGCAATGCTTACATCGCACGTCTGGTTCAGCAGCATTGATGAAAATCCCTTGCCGGCTAGTTTGTCTTTCAATATCACCACCAAGCTTTTACGGGAAAGCTTGAAATTTGATCGTCTTGTAATTACCGATGATCTTCTGATGAAGGCAATAACCAACAAATGGGGACTCGGCGAAGCAGCGGTTATGGCTTTGGAAGCAGGCGCCGACGTTATACTTACGTGCGGCACGGCAGCAGAAATCATTTCCGTTCATCAAGCCATCGTCAACGCCGTCGAATCAGGCAGGCTCACCGAGGAAAGATTGGAACAATCACTTACGCGTCTGGAGCGTGCTTTGTTGCCATTGTCCAAAGAACGTTATTTTAGTATTCGCGCAGGCAAACGCCATGATGCAATTACCAAGATCGAAAGTTCGCTCACAAAGAATCGCAAAGTTGCATTTGAAGCATCTATATCAGCGATAACTCAATTACGCGGAACACTTCCGGATTTAAATTCGGAAAAGTGGATCATCGTAAGCCCAGATCACCCACGATATCCTCTTGATCTGGCAAGCTTTGTAAATCGCTCCGGACTTAATATTCGCCAAATACGCTACAGCTTAAATCCAACTCTGGAAGAGTGTCAGTCTATTCAAAACGAAGTAAAAGGACACAACTGCATTTTCCTGACCTTCCGAACAGCTATCTATCAAGAACAAGTATTGCTCGGAAACATACTGAAATCAGAATGCAAACACACATTAGCTGTAGCAACAGACGCACCATTTGATGCCAATCATTTACCGGACTGGGAAAATTACTTGGCTACATTTGATCCAAGTGATTTAGCAATGGAAGCATTAGCGAGCATCCTCTGTCTCAAGAGAAAACCAACGGGACAATCACCAGTGGGACTAA
>JAKFVJ010000438.1 GCA_021732245.1 Candidatus Obscuribacterales bacterium
TTATCTGCATGTCCAGGAAGAATTTTCCTTTGCCCGCTTCCTGGAGGACCATCTCTTTAAAAACGTAAGCTTGCCGGAGAAGCAAAAGCATAATCCCTGTTGGGTTGATAATTACGATGGAGAGATTGCTCAAGCCGGCGGTCTTGATCTGGTGATGATCGGCATAGGCCGTAATGGTCATATTGCTTTCAACGAGCCAGGCACCCCGGTAACAAGTTGGACGCATTGTTCCGGCTTAACCGAATCGACGCGTCAGGCTAATGCATCAATGTTTCCAGACGCCAATATGGTGCCGAGCGGTGCTATTTCCATTGGTTTGTCGACAATTCTCTCTGCTCGTAAGGTTATCTTGTTGGTCAGTGGTGAAATAAAGAGAGATATTGTAATTAGGTCGCTATCCGGACCAATTACAACCGAGGTGCCGGCTTCATGTTTGCAGACGCATCCTAACCTAAAAGTATTTGCGGATTTTGAATTGCCGAATCACATTCCTCAGCATTGATGGAGAGCGCATGGTGAAGTTTAGGCATTTTACGTCGGCTCTGTTAGTGGCAATCTATGCCTTTCTGCCGTGCTCGGGACAAGATCAGCAGCCCGGCTTTGAAAGCGAAGACTCTCGAATAGTAGCGCCTAGACAAACGGTACCGATGCAGCCTGCGCAGCCGGCGTCGCATGTGGATCCGGTTGTTGTTTTAGAGACTAGCAAAGGGCAGATTGTCATTCGTTTGTTTGATCAGTTGGCACCAAATACGGTGAGCAACTTTCTTGATCTTGTAGACAAAGGTTTTTACAATGGGCTTAAGTTCCATCGCCGCGAAGCAGGCTTTGTGGTGCAGGGTGGTTGCCCGAACGGTGATGGTACAGGCAATTACATTGACCCTAAGACGAATCAACCAAGATATTTGAAATTAGAAATCAACCCACGCTTGAGACACAATTCCGCAGGTGTTGTGGCAATGGCTCGCAGTAATCATCCGGATTCGGCTAGTTGCCAGTTTTATATAACACTGGGAGCCGCGCCACATTTGGATGGAAAGTATGCTGTATTCGGCGGCGTCATACGCGGTATGAATGTTGTTCATTCATTGGCAATCGGCGACAAAATACTTTCGGCTACGGTGCAAGAACCTAATTAGTACCAAGACTCTTCGACACGGGCGCATGGCTTTGCCATGCTGCTTCGTCGCTTGCGCGACTTCGCTTCTTTTGTGTGCTCCGGAAGCTTCGCTCCCTTCGCTATGCACCCCTACAAGAACGGAAGAGTTGTTGTTACTTCTTTATGTGCGGCAAGATATGAGCGACTAGCTTGTGACCGCCTGAGTGATTTAAGTGTGTGGTGTCCCAGAAGTCACCGTCATTGAAGTCGGCATTGGCACCCAATGGAACATACGCGGCGCCGTCTTTGGCTGCCATTTGACCAATAGTGTCTTCAAAGTGTTGGTAGAAACCAGCAGGTAACAATTGTCTGTTGACGCCTGTGAGAGGCATGTTCACTAGGACAACCTTGATGCCACGCTCGCGACAGACGGTCATCAGTCTATCTAGAAAGCCCATTTGTATAGATAGATCTCTGTCGGCAATATTGCGATAACGGCGACGATATTCTTCAGTACTGTTTTTCCAGCGATCTTCCACGCTGCCATCAAGCATAAAGCCGGCTTGCTGTGCTTGTTTTGGTTTTACTTCGGTTGTCGCCAGTCCAAGCATTTGATTTGATGCTTGATAGAACTTCTCTAGCGCCTTATCTATTTCTTTTTGTAAGCGCCAACGCTTGCCGTAGAAGAAACATGTGTGAGTGCAAATGAAATCAGCCTTGTCCATCCAGTTGGGTAGGTAGAGGTCTTGATAGTTGGGGAAATTCTTCAAACCAACTAAGCGCTTGAAAGTAAATGTATGAATTGGCGATGGCAGGTCGTAGTCGCTAAAGTCACGCGGAGCAATGCCGAGAACTAAATAGTCCGGTTTCTTATCGCCTTTCAAATACTCGTTGACGTAGATGTATGCATCCGATGCCATCTGACCAAAAATAGCTAAATTGAAAACGGTCGGTTTATCAAAGCCGGCACCGGCAAGATGCTTTTCCAGTGTGTGCGAGCGGTGATGATGGAATATGTCGTAAATGGAACTATCTGCTTCTTTGTCCATAGACCAAAACGGATACATCACTAGCGATGAACCAAGCAAGACCACGTTTGGTCTGCCTGGGAGGTTTTTCAAATCATCGAGTGCCAGGTCAATTGAGCCTGTGCCACCCCAAAGATCTTTGGAGGATGTCTTTTCTTCGCCATAAGCCATCCAGAGGACAAAGTTTATAACGGCAAAAATTGCCAATGCCCAGAAGGAAACCGTAATCCAGGCTGTATGGGAGGATTTTTTACTGGAGCCAGCCTGTGAACCATTTATAGGTTCGGCAACTGACCCAGGTTTAGCTGACAAGACTTCCGGCAAAACGGACTCCCCGAAATCACTCTTGACTATTTTAAGGTCCGGGTTGCGAGCCGGCGATTAAGCTTTTATAGGACTTAAACAGCTCTCTTAACCTTGCCTGCCTTCAAGCAGCAAGTGCAGACCTTCATACGCATGGTTGTCTGTCCAACAATAGCCTTAACCGGCTGCAGGTTGGGGAGCCAGCGGCGCTTATTGTGGGGGTTGTAGTGCGAACGCAGGAACGTGTAGTTACGACCGGTCATCGGTCCTTTGCCGCAAACATCACAACGTCTGGCCATGATTTAAATCCTTCTTACAGTCCCTGTCGGGAAGAGCAATCGCGCCACTGGAGCCAATCTTGGGGCCCATCGGCACATATACAATCGAACCAGTGATCTTAGCATTTTTTGCCAAGAGCTAGCCCACCTTTCCAAAAAAATTAGATTGTAGGGGGCGAAAAAAGAAGCAATTATCATGGTAGTCTGTGTCTGGGGAATCGTCGGGTTTTGACGCGGTAGTCAACATGAGCGATTTCTGAACAATTCGGCGGGAAGACTTGGAATAAACGATGGCATTAGTAAATTACGCGGCTCGGGAAATAAACTGCAAAATCGTTTACTACGGAACTGGACTTGGCGGCAAAACGACCAATCTGAAGTACATCCATAGCCAATTGGCCCCCACTACCCGCGGTGAGCTAATAAGCTTAGCCACGGAAACTGAAAGAACACTTTTCTTTGATTTCTTGCCTCTGGATTTGGGTTCAGTGCAAGGCTTCAAAACAAGATTTTCTCTTTATACCGTTCCTGGTCAGGTTGAATACAACGCTTCTCGTAAACTTATCTTGAATGGCGTTGACGGCATTATTTTCGTAGCTGATTCAGATGTGATGCGCTCTAAAGACAATGTCGAATCCTTGCAGAACATGATTGAGAACCTGGCAGAGTATAGTCTTACACTCGATAACGTTCCTTGGGTTTTGCAGTACAACAAGCGCGACTTGGCCTCCGCCATGCCCATTGAGCGTATGGAAAAAGAATTGAATATTCGTGGCGTCCCAAGCTTTGAAGCAGTTGCTTCTGAAGGTCTTGGAGTATTCGCCACCTTGAAAGCAATAAGCAAACTGATTTTGAATCGCTTACAATAACGGCCATTATGCCGGTTGTTCAAGGCAAGTACAAAGAAGTCGAACTAAACGCCCTGCGGCGTGCGATTCTTGTCGAGCGCAAGGGTCGCTATGCTGACTATCAGGGCAAACGCTCGACGTTTTCGCAGTTCATGCGCCAGACAGCGGCCGTTATGTGCCGACGCAACCCAAAAGAAGCGCGTTGGGCAACTATATTAGGCTTGTTTCGCGAATATCCTAACCTTGATGTGGCAACAAGAATTGCCGTTTTGCGCAGAGCCGAAGAATTGATTGAAACACTAATGGGCAGCCCTGCTGTAGAGGCTCCCGTTGCAGAGTCTCGGACGGAAAAGACAGTTGTAAGCAAAGAATCCAATAAGCCGGCAGCACTTCCAAGAAAGATAACCGAACAAAAATCGGTGCCGTCAGTAAAACCAATAACCATAAACAAAGACGCGAACGCAACGAAAACAAATAAACTGCCGCGCGAAGTGGCTGTTCAGTACGTCAAAGGTGTTGGACCAAAAATTGCTGAGCTATTGAACAGGCTCAATATTTTTACTGCGCATGATTTGATTCATCACTATCCGAAAAGGCATTTGGATTTTCAAAACAGATTGATGATCAAAGATGTCGAACCAGGACAAGAAGTGACAGTCTTCGGCACCATAGCATCAGTTTCGGCTTTTCAATCGCGGCGTGGCAATGTATCTATTTTGACGGTGGTAATTACAGACGGCACTGGGCGTTTGAACGTGACTCGCTTCATTGGTGGCAAGTCCAACAAGTATTTGCTTGACCGCTATAAAGCTCAATATCCAAAAGGCGCTCAGGTAATGGCATCCGGTGTAGTGGAACGAGACAAATCAGGCAGAAGACTTGAACTTAAGAATGCCGAATTGGAGATATTCGGAAATCTAGCTGGTGACGGTGAAGAACTGGATTCCATCCACGCCGGACGACTGGTGCCGGTGTATCCATTGACTGAAGGACTTTCGTTGCGCTACTTGCGCAATGTTATTCACAATGCGCTTGAATCGTTTTTGGCAAATGTCGATGAGACATTGCCTGTAGAAATCATCAAGAAATACGACCTGGTGGATTTAAAATCAGCTTTGAAGGAAATACACTTTCCAGAAAGCCACGAAGCGCTAAATTTGGCAAGAAGACGACTTGTCTTTGATGAACTCTTCGGCATGCAATTGCAATTGGCCTGGCGGCGTCATCACTATCAGGTAAGTGAATCAGCTGTTGAGCTGGTTATGAAACCGGAAGGACTTGTTGCCCGCCTGCGTGCAAGCCTGCCATTTACATTGACCAATGCTCAGGAGCGCGTGTTCAAAGAAATTGCCAGCGACATGGCTTCCGGCAAGCCGATGCAAAGATTAGTACAAGGAGACGTTGGCTCCGGTAAGACAGTAGTTGCACTTATGGCTTTACTTGTTGCTGTGGAAAACGGCTATCAAGGTGCCATCATGGCTCCAACCGAAATATTGGCCGAGCAGCATTTCCGTCAGTTCCAAAGATTGCTTACGCCTCTAGGTCTTAGAGCAGCTCTTTTGTTAGGCAAACAAGGAGTTAAGGAAAGAAGAGAAGTCCATCAAGGACTTAAGTCGGGACAAATCCATATTGCTGTAGGAACGCATGCGCTAATTCAAGAAGGTGTTGAGTTTGAAAGACTAGGCTTGATAATCATCGATGAACAGCACAGATTCGGCGTCAAACAAAGAGCGCAACTGAAAGCAAAGGGAGTGCATCCGCAATTGCTCACGATGACGGCAACGCCAATTCCAAGAACTTTGGCGCTTTGCTTACATGGCGACCTAGATGTGTCGGAAATTGATGAGCTGCCTCCGGGGCGCAAGCCAATTGAAACGAAGCTGCTTACAGGTTCTGAAAAGCGACAAGTCTGGGCTGGGGTTGAGCGTCAGGTGCAAGCCGGCAGACAGGCCTATGTTGTCTTCCCGCTGATTGAAGAATCTGAAACATTGTCGGCAAAGGCTGCCACTGCCGAGTATGAAAAACTGAAGACGAATGTTTTTGCCCATAGACGAGTTGGGCTTATGCACGGCAAATTGAAACCACAAGAAAAAGATGAGGTCATGGAACAGTTCAGACAGGGTGAACTGGATATTCTGGTTTCAACTACCGTAATTGAAGTTGGAGTAGATGTACCCAATGCAACTGTGATGGTCATTGAAAACGCCGATAGATTTGGTCTGGCTCAATTGCACCAATTGCGTGGACGAGTCGGACGCGGCGCCGAGCAGTCTTATTGCTTGCTTTTGTCCGATAGCCGTACTGATACGACAAGGCAGCGTCTGGAAATAATGACCAAGACTAATGATGGTTTCGTCGTTGCCGAGAAGGATTTGGAAATAAGAGGGCCGGGTGAATTTCTAGGCACTCGTCAAAGTGGACTGCCTGATTTATTGCTGGCGGATTTGCTTAACGATGCGGAAATTTTGGAATTAGCGCGTAAAGCCGCTGTTGAAATGATAAATGCTGATCCTGAATTGGTAAAAAATCCCATGCTTAAACAACGAGTCAACAAGACTCTGGCATTGGAGCAAACACAGTATCTTGGATCAGGCTAACGTGCGATGTACTTCGAAAAAGGGCGCATAGCTTTGCCATGCTGCTTCGTCGCTTGCGCGACTTCGCTCCCTTCGCCATGCGCCCCTACGAATTAGAATGACGGCAACAGATCTAAACTTGCGGCTTGTGGTTTTTGGCTATTAACGACAAGAAAATATAGAAGAGTTGTTCGGTGCCTTTTAGAAACGAATCGAGAGATTCATCAGGCAGTCCTTCGCTGTTTAAGTCAAATATTGGTCTGTCTGGATTGAGGGTAAGGCAACTAAGCGCCGGATACTTGGCGCTCGCATCAGAATGCGCTTGGTGGACATAACGCCTGACTTGGTCTCGACCTAGT